>CAYJKW010000074.1:0-10356 GCA_964370765.1 uncultured Oscillospiraceae bacterium | reverse complement strand
TCTATCACTCCCCCGCCAAAAACACCGAGAACACCGTGCCTTCCCCCGGCTGTGATGATACCTTAATATACCCTCCCTGTACAGATATTATCTGCCGTGTTAGGTATAACCCAAGGCCTACCCCCTCTACCTCTGCGGTATCCTTGCCCCGATAAAACCTTTTAAATATGCTCGGAATATCCTGCTCTGCTATCCCTACCCCGTTATCCTTAACATCCACCCTTACAAACATATTATAGGCGGTAACGGCTATCTCCACCCTTTTCGCCCCATATTTATAGGCGTTGTCTACAATATTCAAAACCGCCTCGGCCGTCCATCTAAGGTCATACCGTGCCTTTGCATCACTACGCGCTACCGAAAGCTCCGCAAATGATTTTTTAACATTATCTACCAATAGATCTACCGGTTGCAGTTTTGGCACCGGTTTAATAATACCGCACTCAAGGCGGGATGTCTTTACTAGGCAATCCACCAAAAAACTTAGCTTCTCCGCCTGGTTGATAAGCAGTTTAGAGTAGCTATCTCGCTGTGCATCATCGCCACACTCGGCTATAAGCTCACTATACAGGGAAATATTGGAAATTGGGGTTTTGGTCTGGTGGCTTATGTCCGATATAAGGCTGTTTATCATCTGTTGTTGCTGCTCTAGCTGTTCTTTATGCCGTCCGTTTGCCATAAGGAATTTATGCATCTTACCCTCGATAGCGGAGAGTTTGCTTTCATCATAGCTATTCTCTATATCATTCCCCGATATTGCATTATCCAGCATCTCGTTTAGGCTGTCTAGTATCCTATCTGCTTTAAACATCTAACACCCCCACCTGTAGCCTATTCCGTAGATCGTTTTTATAGGTGCATCACTACCCAGCTTTGTGCGCAGCCGCTTAACGGTTACCGAAAGGGCATTTTCCTCTACAAAATCTAGTCCATCTGTCCATATTCTATCGATAAGGGTCTCTCTTTTTAGGGTTATACCGCTGTTATCGGTTAATAATTTTAGCAGTGTATATTCCGCCCTCGATAGCTCTATCCTTTCATCGCCTCTATAAAACTCAAGCTTTTCAAAATCAAGGCGGTAGCTGCCATGGCTAAAAATGTTTGCCGCTTCGTCTCTTCGTAGGCGTGCATTAACCCTCGCACGCAGTATGGCAAGGCTAAACGGCTTTGTTATATAATCATCGGCACCGTGGCAAAACCCCTTTATAATATCCTCCTCCATATCGTTGGCAGTTAACATTATTACATTTATATCCGATTCCTGCCGTAGCCCTGCAAGAAGATCAAAACCGTTGCCATCCGGTAGGTTTACATCAAGAATTATAAGATCGATGGAATTTCCCCTCATGATACTATCGGCATCTTTTAGGCTGTGCGCCTTAAAAACTAACATGTCATCCGCCCTTAAAGCTATAGCTATACCGTCACAAAGTAGAATATCATCCTCTATAATCAATATTTTTTTCATTACACCTCCATAAATAATAGTTATATTATATCAAAAATGAGTAAATAATCAACAAACTATCTAAACACCCTTGCAAGGGTGGTGCGAAATTTGTTATAATATAGTCCTACCACATGCATCTTTTCCATGTTTAATAACCGTTTATCTAAAGAAGCTGTTGCCGTTACAACGGTAGCATGATACCGGAATATTAGGCGGCATAAGGTGCTTTTTTGTCGGTAGTAAACTAACAATTTATAATTAAGAAAGGATTTGTGCACCGCTTCTTTGCACATAGGTATTTTGTAGATGAAGGGAATTAAACAGGCGCTGGATGATAAGTTTTTAATTTCAAAGCGGGGTGGAACCATCGGCATGGAGATTGTCGGCGGTCTTACAACCTTTGCAACTATGTCCTATGTACTTGCAGTACAGCCGGCAGCGATTGTAGGTTTTACCTCGGACAGCTTGACCGACATTAACGGCGTTGTGATAACAAAGGAAGCCGTTATGATAATGTGTGCATTGGTCTCCGGCCTTATTACAATACTTATGGGCTTTTATGCAAACTTCCCCTTTGCGCTATCTACCGGAATGGGCACAAACTTTTTATTCGGCGCTATGATACAATCCCAGCAGATATCCTTTGCCGGCGCAATGACAATTACCCTTGTTACCGGCCTGCTTTTTGTGGTGTTAACCGCCTGCGGTGTACGTGATTTAATCGTTAAGATGATACCCAAAAACCTTAAGATAGGTATCGGTGTATCGGTTGGTTTCTTTATAGCCTATCTCGGCTTTAATAACTCCGGTATCGGTAGCTTTGTAAACGGCATCTCTATGGGTAACTATGGCTCACCCTCGGTACTGCTTGCACTGCTAGGCCTACTTTTAATAGCCCTACTTGAGGGTAGAAAGGTAAAAGGCGGAATACTTATCGGCATATTCGCCGTAACTATTATAGGCCTTTTTGTACAACAGCCCAACGCCGCCGGCGAGATGGCACCGGTAACACAGCTAAACGGTATCTTTGCAGTGCCGCAGGTTTCCGATGTTGCTAACATCATGTTCCAGTTCGATCTAATGTCGCTACTCTCCTGGGCAGCTGTTCCGCTAATCTTCATAGTTTTCTGTGGCGACTTCTTCTCCACCCTCGGCACGGTTTTAGGTGTTGCAGGCAGGGTTAATATGCTAGACGAAAACGGCAATCTACCCGGCATAGAAAAACCATTTATGGTGGATGCTATCGGCACTACCGTTGGTGCCGCCACAGGATGTACAACAATTACAACCTATGTAGAATCCGCCTCCGGTGTTGAGGCAGGCGGTAGAACCGGCCTAACCGCAAACGTTGTGGGTGTTTTATTCCTTATTGCAACATTCTTCTCCCCTCTATTTGTATCTATCCCCAACGCCGCAACCGGCCCTGCACTAATCTTTATCGGCTTTTTATTAATGCAGAGCCTAAAGGATCTAGATTTCTCTGATTTCACCGAGATATTCGCACCGCTTGTAATGATAATGTTCACAGCCTTTGCCGGCGGTATCGCTGTTGGTATCTCTATAGGTATCCTTGCATTTATCTTTATCAAGGTTGTTACCTTTAGGTTTAAGGATGTACATCCCGGAATGTATATACTTTCTGTACCGCTAATCTTCTACTTTGTTGCTAACGCAATAATGTAATTAAAAACGGAGTTAAAAAATGAAATGTAGTTTAATGTTTGAGCCCAAGGATCGCCGTGCACTGTTAAGCTGTGCGATGGGCAAAACCCCGGCCGACCTCTGCCTAACAAACGCCGAGATAGTTAACGTATTTACCGGCGAGGTTTATCCGGCCGATGTATATGTACTGGATAAGCATATAGTGCATGTAGAACAACATAACCCCGGCAAGGATATAAACGCAAAAGAGATAGTGGACTGTAACGGCGGTTATATTATCCCCGGTTTTATCGATTCACATATCCATATAGAGAGCTCTATGCTCACCCCACGCAACTTTGCAAGGGGGGTAATAAACCACGGTACAACTACCGTAATTACCGACCCGCACGAGATTGCAAACGTCTACGGTGCAAGGGCGGTGCGCTATATGCACGATGCAGGCGATAACCTACCTATGCGCCAGCTAATAAACATCCCCTCCTGTGTGCCGGCGGTACCGGGGGTGGAGAATGCCGGTGCCACCTTTATGGCAAAGGATGTTGCAGAGCTTGCCGACCTAGAAAGGGTTGTAGGCCTTGCCGAGGTCATGGATATCATGGGCGTTGTTAACGGCGAGGATAGGATGATGGACATCATGGATGTGGCTCGTGAAAAGGGTTTATATCTACAGGGCCATGCCCCCTTTATGTCCGGCCGTATGCTATCCGCCTATGCAATAGGCGGCGCAAGAACCTGCCATGAGAGCAGGGAGCCATCGGAGTTTTTGGAAAAACAGCGTATAGGCATAGCGGTAGACGTTAGAGAAAGCTCGATAGCCTGTAACGCAAAGCAGGCGGTAGACGGTTCTCGCGGTATTAAATGCTACGATAAGATGTGTGTATGTACCGATGATAGGGAGGCACACGATATCCTTAACAACGGGCATCTAAACCTTGTTGTTACAAGGATGATAGAGTGCGGCATGGATCCGATACTTGCAATAAAATCCGCCACCTATAACAATGCACGTGAGGCAAAGCTCGATAACCTTGGGGCTATCGCACCGGGTTATATAGCCGATATGCTTGTAGTAAGCTCCCTTTCCCAGCTTAAGCCGAGCCAGGTTTATTTTGAGGGCAAGCTTGTAAGCGAGAACGGTAAGCTTGTGGCCGAGATCGAGGATAGAAGCTTTGATATCGAGAGTGAGAACAGCATTAACATCGGCAGAGAGCTAACGCTTGAGGATTTCAGATACAAGGCACCTATCGAAAACGGTACCGTAAAGGTTAACGTATTAAAATACCAATCTATAGAGCTTTCGGCCACCGTGTGCAGTGTTGAGGATATACCGGTAAAGGATGGATACCTTGATATATCGGGCGATGATGATCTAAAGTATGTAATTATCTTTAACCGCTACGGCAACGGCACGGTAGGTTACGGTGTAACAAGAGGCTTTGGCTCTAACAAGGGCGCACTTGCCGCCACGGTATCGCACGATAGCCACAATCTAACGGTTGTGTTCGATAAGGCAGAGGAGGCACAGCTTGCGGTACAGGCACTAATCGATTGCGGCGGCGGTTTTAGCTGTGTTATCGACGGTAGGTTAGAGGCTATTATCGAGCTAAAGGTTGGCGGTTTAATGAGCGTTAAATCTACCGAGGAGGTGGCAGAGGATTGCCACACCATGAAGCTTGCACTCGATAAGATAGGCTTTGCCGGAAGAAAGAACCCACTTTTAAGGGTTGTAACACTTGCACTTCCGGTTATACCGGAGGTAAAGATGAGCGACCTCGGGCTTGTAGATGTATATAAGAAAGAGATAATACCACTTTATAACGAGGGTTAATATCCTGCACCTATAGTTATCTTTTAAAAGTTTTAACAAACATAAAAGCACCGGCTATTAAGCCGGTGCTTTACTAATATAATATGTATTTTAATCTAGATATATTTTTCTGGCGGCAAGCTCAGCCGCAACAGCAACTGCAGTTGTACAGATACTCTTTTTTTCTTCCTTGGTTAGACCTTTGCACATCTCCTCACATATACTGCTTTCAAACACCTCCCTAAAGCCATTCGAAACATCGGCAAACGCCGGTAGTATATCGTTTGTAAGCTGGTCATGACGTTGCTGTACCGTAGGTTTTTCTTGCGAACCTTTGTTACCCTTTGTAGTCCCTACAGCCATACACGCTGCCACAAGCGCACCACATGTGTTGTAACCTACCCTATTTATACCACCGTTTAACCCGGAGGCAAGTTCAATAATATCGCTATTGCAACCATTATCGTTACAATCTATAAATGCTTTTAATACGCATTCCGCACAGCTGAATCCCTCATCAAAATACTCTACAGCTCTGCTTATCATTATTTCTGTCTTTTGCTCGCTCGTCACCATTATATCCCTTAAATTTGCTGATTATATGGTACCATATTCGTCGCAATTTGTCAATAGTTACAAATATCTCATTAAGTGTTGTACAAAAAAATGTGATTAATTTGTGAATATTGCTGTATTAATTGATATAGGTGAGTAAAAATTAATACCTCCTACAAAAATACTAATCTTAGAAAAAAAGCATTGTATATGTCAAATTAAAGGCGTATAATTAAAAAGAATCTAAAACAGAATAAAGAAATAGGAGAGAAGATGGAGCTTAATTTTTTGCTGACCGTCAGCATTATCTTGGTCTCAACTAAGGCATTCGGCCTTATTTCCGGAAAACTCCAGATGCCACAGGTGGTCGGCGCATTAATTGCGGGACTTGTATTTGGCCCTGCAGTTTTAAACATCATTCACCCCAGCGAGGTTCTAAATTTGCTTGCGGAGCTTGGCGTGGTGGTTATTATGTTCGGCGCAGGTCTTGAAACAAATATTAGTGACCTAAAAGCATCCGGCAAAAACAGTTTCTTGATTGCACTACTTGGAGTATTTGTTCCGCTTGGCGCCGGTATTCTTTTGATGAACGCCTTTAATCCGTCCGGCGATATTCTGGAAAGCATCTTCCTTGGTGTAGTACTTACCGCTACATCCGTTTCCATACCGTTGCAACATTAAAGGAGATGGGAAACCTTTCAACAAAGGTTGGTAACACAATTCTTGCTGCCGCCCTTATCGATGATGTGCTTGGTCTTATCTGCCTTACCATAGTTACCAGCATGGGAAGCGGAGATGATAACATTGTATTAACATTACTTATGATTGCACTTTTCTTTGTATTTGCAGTTATCGTTGGACTTGTTTTCCACAAGGTATTTATGTGGTATAACGATAAGGTGCAATCTCGCGACCTACACCGTATACCTATAATTGCATTTGCGCTTTGCCTATTTATGGCATGGGCGGCCGACCATATATTTGGTGTTGCAGATATTATCGGTGCTTTTGCAGCCGGCTTGATTATTGCTACTACCCCTAAACGTGTGTATGTCGAATCAAGGATGAATCCGCTATCCTACCTACTACTAACACCTATATTTTTCGCTAACATCGGCCTATCGGTTATTCTGCCCGAGATGACAGGATCGATAATTGTATTTACCATACTACTTATTATCGTAGGATTCTTAACAAAACTTGTTGGCTGTGGTGGTATAGCAAGGGTTAATGGTTTTTCATCAAAACAGTCATTGCAGATTGGCCTTGGCATGGTATGTCGTGGTGAGGTTGCCTTGATTGTTGCAAACAAAGGTCTTGATGCTGGGCTACTACCGGAGCAATTTTTCGGACCTATTGTAATAATGGTTGTGTTCTGCGCAGTTGTTACACCGGCACTTTTAAAACTTGCTTTCCGTGGAGAGACAGCCTACGAAGGTTTGCAAGAGAGCGAACTTGTCGACAACTACGAGCTATCCGATCAACTTGATATCGTTGCCGAACAGTTATTAGCAAAAGAGCAAAAGATAAACGACGATAGAAAATCAGAGAAATAAAATCCGCATAAAAAAGATCTCCCCTGCATATTAATGTAGCGGGAGATTTTTTGTTTGTAGTTCTTATGTAGCTACGAAAGGGGTTTTTATGTACAGCCTAGTTAACATAAGCGAAAAAGATGTTGTTACGGTACAAAGTGGCAAAAAGCTTGGCAAGGTTGACGATATCAGGTTTGATCCTGTGTCTGCAAAGATACATAGTTTTGTAGTGTTTGGAAAGCTTAAATTCTTTGGGATATTTGGGCGTGAACCTGATATGTATATTAACTACGAAGATATAGTAAAGATAGGCACCGATGTAATACTTGTAAGGTGGGAACCACGCAGTAAGCAGAGCACCGACGAAGAGGAAACCGAGGATATTAAGATAAAACGAATAAACATAGACGACAAAAGGAGCCGCCTTTAACAGCTGCTCCCTTTGCCAGTGTCTTTTTATGTTTAGAAAACTAAGCCTTATTTACACCCTTTACAGGAATGTTCCTCTTTTTTATCAGTCTTACTTGAGCAGGCCGAGCATCCTATGCATTTTACCCCGCTCCTTTTTGCCTTGACTACATAGATAATTGCAAGGGCAATAATAACTAAGATAACAATAAGTAGTACTATATCTGTAAGAGTCATATTAATCACCTATTATGCGGTTGCTTTTTTAGAACCTTTTTGCATTAGGTATGCAAGTAGGGCAATGAACACTACTACTGCTATAAGTCCCGGTATAAATGCTGTACCTAAAGTGCCTGTAGTGATTAGTGTTCCAACGTGGTATACGATAAAACCCAGTGTATAGCCGGTCATTAGCTGTAGCCCTATTGCACCAAACAACCAGGTTTTGCTTTCCATCTCAGCGTTCATTGCACCGATTGCAGCGAAACAAGGTGGTGTAAATAGATTGAATACTAAGTAAGCCATTGCAGCAACTGTTGTAATTCCCATGGCTGTTGCTACATCGCCACCACTACCTTCAACCATCTCAAGTGCATCTGTATCGATGAAACTCTGGATTGAAAATACAACTGCAAGTGTACCTACAACATTCTCTTTAGCGATAAAGCCGGTGATAGCTGCAGCTGCAAGCTGCCAGATGCCAAAACCAAGCGGTAAAAGTAGAATTGCAAATGGTGATGCGATTGTTGCTAAGATACTTGTGTTAGGATCGCCCTCGCCGATAGGCTGGAATGACCAGTTATATTCCTGCATAATCTGTACGATTACGTTACAAAGTAGGATAATTGTTGTTGCTTTAATAATAAATGCCTTACCACGGTTTAGCATAGATAATAGCGCCTTAACGATGCTTGGAGCCTTGTATTCAGGTAGCTCGATAATAAAATAACTTTTTGCGCCGGTGCTGCCTGTGATTTTTTGGATAATAAATGCACCGATAATAATAACTACGATTCCGGCAAAATACATTATTGTATTCATCCATGCAGCGATATCACTGAAGAATGCACCTGCAAAAAGTGCGATAACCGGTAGTTTTGCACCACAAGGAATAAAGGATGTTAACATTGCGGTTGTTCTGCGCTGACGCTCGTCCTTAATTGTACGAGTTGCCATTACACCGGGAATTGCACAACCTGTACCGATAACGATCGGAATAATTGAACGTCCGGAAAGGCCAACAATTTTAAAGAACCTATCCATAATAACGGCAACACGGGCCATATAGCCACAATCTTCAAGTAGTGCAAGTAGGAAGAACATTACCATAATAAGAGGTAGGAATCCAAGTACTGCACCAACACCGCCAATTATACCGTCTAATAAAAGTGTTGTAAGAATTGGTGATGCAGAGTCGCCCAATAGGCCTGCGGCACCATCGTATATCATCCCGATAAGCACCTCTAGCCAGCCGGCAACAATGGGTCCAAGCCATGTCTGTGATATGTAGAAAACCACCCACATTATTACGGCAAAAATTGGTAGGCCTATCCATTTATGTGCAAGTACTTTATCGATTTTATCCTGTGATGTAGTTGCATGGCTACTTACAGCACGCACCTCAACAGCGGACACAATGCCCTTAACAAAATCAAAACGTGCTATATCTGATTTTTCTACCTGCGCCTGATTTGTTAAGTCAACTTCTTTTGCTGCATATGGGAAAGATTGTGCTTTACCTACTACCGAATTTGCGGTAGCGATAAGCTTATCAAGCCCGTTGCCTGTTGCTTCGGATGAAACTGTCTCAACCACCGGACACATTAACCTCTCAGAAAGTACAGCAACATCTATATCGATGCTCTTTTTACCTGCAAGATCGCTTTTGTTAAGGGCAACTACAACAGGTATACCAAGCTCTAAAAGTTGTGTTGTGAAAAATAAGCTTCGGCTTAGATTTATTGCATCTACAATGTTAATTATAACATCGGGATTTTCGTTCTTTACAAAGTCCCTTGTTATATGTTCTTCCTTAGTAAATGGGGACATGGAGTATGCGCCAGGAAGGTCAACCACTGTTACAGCATTGTCACCACTGTAAAGACTCTTTAACGCGCCCTCTTTTTTGTCCACCGTAACACCGGCCCAGTTACCTACCCTTTCATCGCCTCCGGTAAGAACGTTATACATTGTCGTCTTGCCGCTGTTAGGGTTACCTGCTAGTGCTATTTTCATCAATAAATCCTCCTAATATACTTCTCTATCACACATGTTAGCATAGGCTAACACGTGCACAAATAAAAATCTGAACTATATATACTAATTCAGATCAATATTGCTTTTGCAAGTTCGGCATCAATACTGTAACGAGCATCTTTAATTGCTACAGCATACGTATCACTTAGTACCGATACAACCGTTATTTCCTCCCCCGGATAACATCCAAGTGAAAACAAGAATCTTCTCATCTCCTCGTCGTTTGTATTAACACCGGTTATAACATAACTTTTAGCCAACACTGCCGATGTAAGATTTGCTTTATTATTTGACTTCATAATTATTCTCCAAAGTTAGCAGACGCTAACATCTATATAATTATACAGTTAGAAACAACTAATGTCAATAGTTTTTTTCTTTTTTTGTCGTTTTATATTATTTCAGTACAATCGAGGCGGCTACATCATCCGCTACAGACTCACCTTTAATATAGTTTATTATGGCATAGGCAAACTCGGCACTACATCCCATGGCGGTAGCCGTTATTACATTTTCATCGATACAGAGTCTACTATCTGAGTGGTTGTGAACACTACCCTTCATTGTTGGGTATACGGTAGTTCGGTTTTTTATTCCTATCTCGGCAAGCAGTGTAGGTGCGGCGCAGATTGCGGCGGTTAGGTTGCCTTTTCGATAGTTTTCTAAAACAAGATTGCATA
>CAYJKW010000073.1:0-10488 GCA_964370765.1 uncultured Oscillospiraceae bacterium | reverse complement strand
GGAAAAGTTGATAATACAGACGGATTTTTCCTCAAACGATACGGTATATGCTGCCGATATCTTAATAACCGATTGGTCGGGTGTTGCCTATGAGTATTCACTTGCCACATTAAAACCCTCTATCTTTATTAATACCGAGATGAAGGTTGCAAACTCCAAATGGGAGGAGCTTGATATCGAACCGGTATACCTAACTCTACGAAATAAAATAGGCATAGAGCTTAATAAAGAGGAGGTTGAGAATATTAATAAGAGTGTGGAAGAAATTTTAGATAACTACACTAGCTACGAAAAAGAGATTGAGAAGTTGCGTGGTGAACTACTATTTAACTTTGGAAACAGCAAAAAGGTGGAGGCTGAATATATACTAAAAAGCCTTAAAAACAGAGGGAAGAGTTAGTAGTATGGGGAGGATAATAGCAATAAAAAAAACGCCTAACCGAGCTTTTACCACAGATATTGGTGATAGTGTTTTTTTCGGTTACCTTTTTGTTTTTAGGGCCGATTGAAACGATAGCGGCAAATGTGGCTACCTTTAATATTACCCCTAAAGAGAGCTTTGGTGTGTTTTTTATACTAACGCTTTTGGCTATTATAGCATTAACAGCAATATTAGGGTTGATGCCGAAAAAACTGCGAGATATTATTACGGCCTTAATATTCGGTATTTCTTTTGCAGGCTATCTACAGGCCAATTGATGATCCCGATACGGAATGCCATGATGCGTTTATTAGAATTGAATTTACTGGGCATATATCTGAGCTTGAAGTATATATGGAGGATAGTAGAAATACGTTAATAAATATTGGCAACTGCCTCTATGATCAAGCGAGCAAGTTGATCATAGAAACGGAACGAGAAATTACGTTTGTAATATAGGATATATTTAAATGTTAGTAAAAATTTTTCATGATGCGCTAAAAGAAACCTTAGGAACAGAATTTTATACCGGTGTACCCGACTCTCTTTTAAAGCCACTGTGTGACTATCTTATAGACAGTTATGGTCTTTGTGATAACCATATAATAACTGTAAATGAGGGCAATGCCGTTGCAATAGCATCCGGCTATCATCTGGCTACCGGAAAAACTCCTTGCATCTATCTACAAAATAGTGGGATAGGAAATATAGTCAATCCTGTTTCATCCCTTACCAGTAAAGATGTTTATGGTATAGGATGTGTGTATGTGATAGGGTGGAGGGGCGAGCCTGATGTACCGGATGAGCCACAGCATGTTTTTCAGGGGAAAACCACCCTTGAGATGCTTGATGTGCTAGATATAAGTTATAGTATAGTAGATAAGAATTACACGCAGGAGATGCTTGAGAAAACACTAACAAGCTATTCAGGGCTAGTTAAAAACGGAAAAAGTGTCGCCTTTGTTATAAAAAAAGGCGGGCTAAGTAATAGTGAAAAGACAAGCTATAAAAATGCAAACACCCTTAAACGTGAGGAGATAATCGAGACCATAGTTAGCAACTATGCCGAAGATATATTTGTGTGCACAACCGGTAAAACCTCGCGCGAGATGTTTGAACTTAGGGAAAAGCATAACCATTCCCATGGGAATGATTTTTTAACGGTAGGATCTATGGGTCATAGCTCCGCCATAGCCCTTGGTATAGCACTTAACAAAGAGCACAAAAGGATATGGTGTATAGATGGTGACGGTGCAGCACTAATGCATATGGGTGCAATGGCCACCATAGCTGCACAAAAGCCAAAAAACATTGTGCATGTCGTTATTAACAACATGTCACATGAATCGGTTGGCGGGCAACCCACCGCAGCCGGCGTAGTAGATATTGTAGGTGTAGCAAAGGCGTGTGGTTACAGCTACGCAAAATCGGCAAAGGATATGGTAGAATTATTAGCGTTGCTAAACGAAGTAACTGATAAAGAGGGTCCGATTTTTATTGAGGTTAAGTCTGCGATAGGGTCAAGGGATGATCTCGGTAGACCTACAAGCAGTCCGACAGAGAACAAATTGATGTTTATGAAAACCCTATCAGAAAACAAGAATATTCAAGAGGTTTAATAATGGCTGAAAAGGAAAAAAGTGTATATATGTGTTTTGGCACCGATATAATTCATGGTGGACACATTGCAATAATTAGTAAGGCCGCAGAACTTGGTTGCCTTACAATCGGGGTATTATCTGATAGGGCTGTTGCAAGCTTTAAGCGATTTCCTATACTTAATTACGTAGAGCGCTCAAAGCTGATAGAGGGAATTAAAGGTGTGGAAAAGGTTGTTATACAAGATACCCTTAGCTATGCCGACAATATTTTTAAATATAGGCCGGATTATGTTGTACATGGCGATGATTGGGTAAGTGGATTTCAAAAACCTATAAGGGATGAAGTTGTTGAATGCCTCAAAACATACGGTGGCCAGCTTGTGGAGTTTCCTTTTTCTGATAATGAGGACTACAAAAAGTTAGAAGCATCGCAACGTAGAGATTTATCTATTCCCGATATAAGAAGAGGTAGACTAAAAAAACTACTTGAGATGAAATCATTGGTATCGGTAATAGAGGCACATAGCGGTATAACAGGACTTATTGCAGAAAATACCGTTGTATTAAAGGACGGCAAAACACATCAGTTTGATGCAATGTGGTGTTCTAGCCTTTGCGACTCCACCTCAAGGGGTAAACCGGATATAGAACTATTAGATATGTCTGCAAGGCTTAACACCGTCGATGAGATAATGGATGTCACGACAAAACCGATAATTATAGATGCGGATACCGGCGGGTTGGTAGAACATTTTGTATATAATATTAGAACCCTTGAGCGTATAGGTGTTTCGGCAGTAATTATTGAGGACAAGATAGGTTTAAAGAAAAACTCACTGTTTGGAACAGATGTAGAGCAGATGCAGGATAGCATTGAAAATTTTAGTGCAAAAATCTCTGCCGGTAAAGCAGCTCTTAAAACGGAAGATTTTTACCTTATTGCAAGGGTAGAAAGCCTAATTCTGGAGCAGGGGATGCAGGATGCACTTAAAAGAGCCTTTGCATATGTACAGGCAGGTGCAGATGGAATAATGATACACTCAAGGCGAAAGGAGCCGGACGAGATTTTTGAGTTCTGCAAAGAGTTTAGAGCGAAAAATAAAACAACACCACTTGTTGTTGTTCCTACATCCTTTAATTCAGTGACCGAGGACGAGTTTGAGGCTCATGGTGTTAATATAGTAATATATGCGAATCAGCTTACAAGAAGTGGATTTCCCGCTATGCAGAATGTTGCTAAAGCGATACTTGAAAATGGGCGTGCGAAAGAGGCGGACGATATATGCATGTCGATAAAAGAGATACTTACATTAATTCCGGAAGACTATTAATATGACTGCTATTATACTAAATTCCGGCATAGGAAACAGAATGGGTGAGCTTACCCATGATAAACATAAAGCGATGGTTAGGTTAAGAAATGGCGAGACGATATTTGCAAGGCAGATAAGAGTGCTAAAAGACTGCGGTGTTAAGAATTTTGTAGTTACAACAGGGGCATTTGAGCACCAACTTATCGAGCAAACAAAGAGATGTGAGTTTAAAGGCCTTAACTTTACCTTTGTAAATAATCCTGTTTATGATAAAACAAACTACATCTATTCACTTTATCTAGCGAAAGAACAGATAAAGGGCGAAGTGCTAATGTTACATGGTGACCTAGTTTTTAACTGCAACTTTGTTCGCAAGATATTAACATCAGGAGTTAAAAATCTGGGCTGTGTAAATATTGAACTACCGTTGCCGGAAAAAGATTTTAAAGCAGAGGTAAGGGACGGACGAATAGTTAAGGTTGCTATAGACATATTTGGTAAGGATTGCCATGCATTTCAGCCGTTTTACAAGCTTTCTGAAAATACATTTTCTTTATGGATGAAAAAAATTGAGCAGTACTGTAATGATGGAGATGTTAAGGTGTATGCCGAGAATGCCCTAAACGAGATAGCCGGTGATCTGGATATAGCTGCATTTTCATACAAAGATAATTACATGGAGGAGATAGACACAGCCGAGGATTTGCACCGTGTTAGCGAGGCAATAAGATATTATGACTATGCTGAACAAACTATCATTACCGAGGGGTTTTCGACAGAAATTATTTTGCAGTACCTTAAAATTAACGGCCTTTCAAAGCCACTGTTTGTCTGCGGAGAAAATACCGGTAGGTTAGGTTTAGCGCAAGAGCTTAAGGGTACGATTGCCGATTCACAAATTTTTAGTGGCTATTCCCCAAATCCAAAATACGAAGAGGTTGTTCAAGGGGCAAAGTTGTTTGCAGATAGTGGCTGTGATTGTATTATAGCTATTGGCGGTGGCAGTGCTATTGATGTATCAAAATGTATAAAGGGATACATGTCGACCGATTCAAAACAAACCTTTATTAACGGAGAAATTAATTATTCACCTTTAAAGATAATAGTAATACCTACAACAGCAGGAACCGGAAGCGAATCGACTACCTTTGCTGTTTTATATTTTGATGGTGAAAAAAAATCTATCGAACATGATAGTCTACTTCCTGATCTGGTAGGACTTATACCGGACTTTCTTACAAAGCTACCGGATTACCAAAAAAAGTGTACAGTCATGGATGCTATGTCACAGTGTATAGAGTCTATATGGGCTATGGGGGCTACTGTTCAGTCACAAGAATATGCAGTAACAGGACTTAAATATATCCTTAATAATTTAGATGCCTATATTGCAGGGGATAGTACAAAGAATTATGGCATGTTAAATGCTGCGAACCTTAGCGGCAAGGCAATAAATATATCAAAGACTACAGCTGCACATGCAATGAGCTACAAGCTAAGCAGTTTGTACGGTATATCTCATGGTCATGCTGTGATCCTTTGCCTACCACATATAATGAGGTTTATGGAGTCACAGCAGGTTAATAGTGACCTGCAACAAAGATTCTCTGCTATATGCAACATATTTTCTAAAAGTTCATTGGCAGAGGTTGCAACAAGCATCGAATCAATAGCTGATAAATTAGGTTTAAATATGCCCACCATAAAAGTCGATGCCGATATAAACTTGTTCGTAGAGTCGGTTAACCTACAACGGCTGGGTAATAATCCAGTAGCTATTAATAAGCCACAGATGATGGAGTTATACACTAATATATTACGGTAAAGATTGGTAAACCCTAAAAGACGCAAAGGCTGTCTTTTAGGGTTTTGTGGTTATTGTATATATCTATAATACTTTTTTTGAATTGCTAGGAATTATCACCGAAATAACTATAAATAAAGCACCAATTACAAGTAAACCTTCAAATCCGATATTTATTACAGAAGGGAATTTTTCAGAGATATTAAAAAGTGTTAGGTTGCCTAAATCAAAAATGCTAAATATCCCTAAATTGATCCAAAATTCATATGTTAAAGAAAAAATTAATGCGCCTGTGAGTCCACCGATTATTGAGCTTGCAGCTTTTTTGCCACCATTGCTACCGCCAGCAGCAACACATGTGCCCGGGCAAGTGCCTATTGTGCCAAACCCTATCCCAAAAAGCATGCCGCCTAAAACTACACCTAGATTCGTAGCTTTAATGCTTAGATGTCCTATGTTGAACCATCCGATTAAAGCGAATATTGACATCATTATGCTTGCAAAGCCAATTCCAAATATTATTATTTTCATAAGGGATAAATCTTGTAACCGTAGCATTGATATTATCTTAGTAGGTGATGATGCTCCCGCATTATATAATGCGAATCCAAATAACATCCCCATTGCAATAGCGATAACAATTTCCATATTATTCAACTCCTTTCCCTTGTTTTGCCATAATAATTGCTATTGGTATAGCTATTGCAAATACAGATAACGCAAATACATAGCCACTTATACTTCCTTGCATAATACCGCTCATCATATGCCCACTGGTGCATCCACCGGCCATTCTTGCACCAAATAAAAGCAAAAAACCTCCCAGAAAGGATGGGGCATATATTTTGAGTCTTTCTTTAAGTGTTGTTTTAGCTATATAATGTTCACTAGAATCGTGCTTTGCCTTTTTTCTTTTAGATTTAAAGGCGATGTATGCACCTACGGGAATGAATAACACGAATACGAAATCGTAATTCCATGGCTCGCTTATAGATTTTGCAAGTTTTCCATCACTTTTATCATAATAGGCGTTGGAGCTTGCATAGCCACTATCTCTTGTATTGTCTTGTACAATTAGCGTTTCGTCCAGTGCAGCATGGAATATTCCGGATAGAACTGAAAATTGAGTCGAAACCCCTATCGGTTTTGTAAGCAAGATTGCAAGAAAAAAACTTATTCCCAAAAGCAGACCTTTGTAAATCCATTTGTTGTTTTTAATCATAAAATCACCTCTACGTTTAGTAACAGATATTACGATAATCTGTTTAAGATAGTGCTTTTAGATTGCAGGCCAACTAAACGAGAAACAGGCTGGCCATTTTTAAACACAACTAATGTAGGTATACTCATAACGTCAAAACGAAGGGCTAAATCTCTTTCTTCATCCACGTTAACCTTAAGTATTTTTGCACTAGTTTCCTCTTGGCTTATTTCCTCCAGTATAGGTGATAGCATGTTGCAAGGACCACACCAATCAGCATAGAAATCAATTAGTACAGTTTGCGAACTGTTAATAACCTCGTCGAGGGATGTTTGTTTAGTAATTTTTTGTATAGACATAGTCGTTCTCCTTTGCATCAAATTTATTTCTTAGGTAAATTATATAGCAAAGCTTATTTTAGTTCTGTGACCTTGTCACATAAGTTTTAAATTGTTAAAATACATTGTAAGATTTTGTGCCTATGTTATGATATTATGCTTTTTAGCTTAGCTTTATCTATTACCTTGATTTTGCCTCTTGAAAGTTCGACAATACCCTCGGTAGAAAAATGTTTAAACATACGGGTTACTACTTCTCTTGAGCTTCCAATAAATTTTGCTATTTCTTCATGTGTAAACTTAATATTATCGCAATTACTTTTGCTAATTTCATCTGCCAAAAAAATTGCTAAACGTTTATCCATGCTCATAAACAAAATTTGCTCCATAGTCCACATAACATCGGAAAACCTGTGTGCAGTTAACTTATAGGTAAAGTTATCTACATACATGTTATTTTCTCTTAGTTTGTTAAATGAACCTGCATTAATCAGTATAAGCTCGGTATCTTCTGTTGCATCTATATGCACATCAAATGTTATTTTGTCTATGATGCAAGAGGCGGAGAGAATGCATATATCGTTTAAAAATAGGCGATACAAAGTGATTTCCCGTCCCTCTTCTGACAAAGTAAATATACGAACTTGTCCTTTTTTTATCATAACCACGCCGATACAATCATTGTCTGCAGCATGAATTTTACTGCCTTTTGTATATCTTACTAAAGAGCTATTATCTATTAGATATTTTTTCTCGTCAAGATTTAAATGTTTCCAAAAAGGAAAGTTAGTTTCAAGTAGTTGTATATCGTCCTTAAACATTAGCACATACCTTATAAAGTGGTGTATTATACAGGGCTATATAATAACGATAGCCCATATGCCAAATATAACATAAAATTAAAAAATCCAACTGATAAAATCAGATGGATTTTTGGCGGAGAAAGAGGGATTCGAACCCTCGCGCCGGTTACCCGACCTACGCCCTTAGCAGGGGCGCCTCTTCGACCTACTTGAGTATTTCTCCGTGGTCAAGATAATTATAACTATTTGGATGCTAGCGACTACCTTTTGGTGTCCGATAGATGTTATTTTAACATGTCGTGATGAAAAAGTCAAGATTTTTTATCGAAAACCTATTGATAATATAGCTGTAATAATAAGATTATAAATATTGCAACTATATTTATAAAAAATATTGACAATATAGTATCATTTTGATATCATTATGATACTATAGAAAGAGGAGGATTTATGAATACTCAAAACAGTAATTACGGCAAAGAGAAAATTTTAAACCCCCTATCGGGTGTAACAATTTTACTCCTAGCTCTTTTCATAACACTAGGGTCGGTGGGTCTTTTTGTAATGAGCACAATTCAAACAGCAACCTCGCCCACGGCGATAAGTATATCATTTATAGTTATTTCATCTTTGGCTTTATTTGCAAGTATATTTTTATATCCTGGACTAAAGGTAATAAATCCAAATGAGGCAGCGGTGTATCTGCTTTTTGGTAACTATTATGGCACTATTGACAAACCGGGTTTCTATTTTATTAATCCATTTTGTACAGCCTTTAATCCTGCGGCAGCGAATCCGCTTACCACCAACAGTGTGGCGATTTTCAGTCGTAAGGTTTCGACAAAGGCGGTTACGTTAAACAACGAAAAGCAAAAGGTTAATGATAGCGAAGGTAACCCTATAGAGATTGGCGTTATTGTAATATACCGTGTGGCTAGCGCAACAAAGGCGGTATTCGAGGTAGAAAACTATACAAAGTATATCTCGACACAGGCCGATGCATCGATACGCCAGGTGGCAAGAAAATACCCCTATGATATTACCGAGGGCGAGGATGAGCGCTCGCTGAGAGGTAGCAGTACCGAGGTTGCAGATGAGCTTATTAAAGAGTTGCAACAGCGTGTTGATTTTGCCGGTATAGACATTATAGAGGCAAGAATAACACATCTATCCTACGCACAGGAGATAGCTGCAGCGATGTTACAACGTCAGCAAGCAAAGGCTGTTATTGATGCAAGACAGAAGATTGTAGAAGGTGCGGTAGGAATGGTAAAGATGGCACTCGAACAGCTTGATAGTGATGGCGTTGTAACACTGGATGAAGAACGTAAAGCAGCCATGGTATCCAACCTTCTTGTAGTACTGTGTGCTAACAAAGATACGCAGCCTATAGTAAATAGCGGAAGTATCTACTAAATGGCGGGGAAGAATGAAAAGAAACAGATACTGTTGAGGCTACCGCCGCAACTGTATGAAAGGGTGAGCCGCATGGCGGAGGATGAGTTTCGCTCAGTTAATGGGCAGATAGAATACCTTCTTACAAGTGCGGTGAAAAAGCGTTATCCGGAGCTTTATAAGGATAAAGAGCATGAGGGGTAATCACCAGGCTATGGCAAAAAACTAACCGGCAGACTCGATTAAGAGTTTGCCGGTTAGTCCTGTGAATGACACTATTTAGTTGTGGCTTTAAAAATTTCAACCTCGTTTGCACTTATCTCAGACTTAAAGTTTTGAGTGTCACGGTGAAGGTTACCACACGGGCAATCCTCGGAACCGTTGGCTACAAGGGGCATATAATAGCCGCATTGTGTACAACGTGCATATAGACCTGGCTTGCGCTTAAATTCTTTTGAAAAAAATCCTGTAGCCTTTGGGCCGTGTCCGATATAGGTGAAATTACATTTCTTTTTTAATGCATCCTGTTGCGCTTCAATCTGACTTTTATCCACATTCCAATTTTTAAGCATACCGTTTCCTCGTGTTTAAACATAATAATGACTGTTGTAATTATACCAAAGCACGGATGGATAATCAATAGTTAGATTAAATATATTGTATAATATTTGCAACTAGGTGTGAACACTTCAATTATATTTATAATTAAATTAGGTTTACTTTAAGCCGTCTTATTATGCAACTATTGATAACACAATGTTTTAATGTTATTATTAAATTTGTCTATTAAGTAAAAATTATTAACCAGTAGGATATAATATGAATAACGATCACCTTAAATTTTTAGAACATACAAAAGAAAACGAGTTAAGTATAAGTAATGCTGAGTTTGAAAGAGAAATATATGATAATGAAGGTTTTGATAGGGTTGAATGCAACTCAATAATATTTAAAAATATCACCTTTCGTTCCTGTAGTTTTGAAAAGTCCACATTTATTAAGGTCAAATTTATGAACTGTGATCTATCTAATTCGTTTTTTGAAGGTAGCTATTTTAGAGAGGTAGAAATTATATCCTGTAAATGTTTGGGAGTTAATTTAAGTGATTGTAGGCTTATCGATTGCACTCTTAATGGTAGTTTGTTTAACTATGCTATTTTCGATAAAGGTAAAATTGATAAATTAAATGCAGATAGCTGTGACTTTACACAGGCACAGTTTAGTGAGGTAGCGTTAAAAAAAATAAAAACAACCGGATGCAAATTTATAAAGGTTAACTTTTTTAAAACATTGCTTAAAGACCTTGATTTTTCAAGCGATGAATTTATTGCCCCGATAATATCAGATAGCTATGTAGAGATTAATAGAGTTAAACTGAATCAGTTTCAAACGGCGGAGATAGCGGCTCTTTTAGGAGTTATAGTTGTTTAAGTATAGCAGTTGGGGTGAGTGATGACTTTTATAAATATAATCTTAACTCTTGATAGAATATAGCCTATATTTTCAAGAAACAACAAGGTTTAGAGAGTTGATTGTTCAGTTTCTTAGGTTCAAATTTAAACTTTATATTTTTTCAGTATTCAAATTTCACCTTTTTTATATTTAAGTTCAA
>CAYJKW010000072.1:0-10729 GCA_964370765.1 uncultured Oscillospiraceae bacterium | reverse complement strand
TCCTCAATAGTTGCAACATCTCGAAATACTTCTTTTAATCCCTCCTTTAAAAACCACTCGTAAGAGTTCTTTTGAACCTCTATCAGGTTCGGCATGGATAATACTTCGTTGATTTTTGAAAAGCTCTGTCTTTCAGTCTTTCCGAGTTTAACCGATTTCACTCTGTCCTTGACCATTAAATGATGTCCTTTCTTTGCTGTTCACACTTATAGGATCGATGTGGCAAAACATGTCCATAATCTGTGGAAATTGTACAAGCTTTTTATGGAAAAAATCATACTGTTTGCATGTTTTTTTCAGCAAAAAAGCTACATAGGCACACAAAGCCATTGTAATATATTATAATATTACAATAGGGGGGTATTGTCAAGGGGTTTTGTGATATTTTTGCAAAAATTTTGATTTTTTTGTAATCTTTGCGTTTGGCAACACTACTCAAAAACACGTTTTTATCGATAAACAATAAATTTTGATTGACAAACAATAAATTCGGTGTTATAGTGTTATCACAGATAAATCACGAGGAATGGGCTATGACTAACAGGACAGGAAACAAGCACTGGAATAGGATGAGAAGTATATTACTAAGCAAGATAATAATCATAACATTTGGCATAATTTTATTGTTTTTTGACATACGCGGCTACTGGATAATAGGCTATCTTTTAAGGATGTCGCCGGCAAATATGTTTGCCGATATAGCTCACCCCGCCTTAATGGTCTATCTTTATGTTTGCAGTCTTCCGGCATTTGTCGTACTTGTACAGCTGTACACCCTTTTAGTGCGCATCACCAAGGGCGATATATTTACAACAAAAAATGTAGCCTGCCTACGTCTTGTAAGCTGGTGTTGCATCTTTGTAGGCATTATCAGCACCTTTTTAGTTGTGGTATGGCCATCGGTTGCGCTTGTTGCACTTGCAGCCGGCCTTGCCGGACTTATACTGCGTATAGTAAAGAACGTTTTTGAGCAGGCGGTTGATATGAAGGACGAGCTTGATTACACGGTATAGGAAAGGATAGGTTTAAGTTTATGGCTATAGTTATAAATCTTGATGTTGTAATGGCAACACGAAAGATCAGTGCCGGCGAGCTTTCGCAAAGGATAGGTCTTACACCGGCAAACCTATCGATATTAAAAAATCAAAAGGCAAAGGCGATACGTTTTTCTACACTGGAGGCTATCTGCGAGGTGTTGGAATGTCAGCCGGGCGATATTATGGAGTATAGGAAGGAGTAAAACTATGCAAAGGGTAAATTATTCAAAAAAAGTAATGTTTTTAAGCGTCGCTATAAGCTATCTGCTTGGTTATATCTATATATTAGGATATATGAACGCCTGGAAAACTGTTCCAATGGTATACGAGTCGATTTTTACAATAGGTTTCGTCGCATGGATAGAGCTACAAAGTTATTTTTACAGAAAGGCCGCAGCGGCAAATGGGTATGCTTTTTCGCAGGATAAAAGCTACAGGTTTGAGGGAATATTCCTTTTAGTATGCCTTTTGGTAGTATCGCTTACGAACAATTTTAAGATTGGCATGATTAATGATGGTACCTATGGTGATGACATAACCGCACCTTTTTCACGTCTGTTTATGCATGCCATTGCAATATACTACACCCTTGTGCGTTTTAATGCACTTATAGGAAGCGGTACCGGTAGGTTCTTTTTGTTCGATTACCTAAACGGATTGGTAATATTGCCGTTTGGCAACTGGTTTTTACGTACAAAGACGGTTTTTTCTAACCTGCTTATCCCGATCATAAAAAAGGAGGATCGAAAGTTTAATAAATCAAAGGTTATATCCGCACTGATTGTTGCGACTATAACCGTTATAATGCTTAATATCGTAATATCTATCCTTGCACAGACCGATATAATCTTTTCTAATATCTTTGATTTTAATCTTAATATAGATATAAACATAAGCCTTTTTGTTAATCTTATAGTCTCGTTGCCTGTGGGTTGCTACCTTTTTGGGCTGGTTTACGGCAGTGCACAGGGCATAAAGAAACCAGCTACAGCATACAGAATTGAAAAAACCTTTGATAAACTACGCTTAGTAAGCAACAACATGCTTGCTGTAGCACTATCACTTTTTACTGCGGTATATATTGTATATATATCGTTACAGCTTAGCTATTTTTTTAATGCCTTTTTCGGCGAACTTCCGCAACATCTAACCTATTCAGAGTATGCAAGGCAGGGGTTTTTTGAGCTTTGCGTAATAATGGCGATAAATCTTTGCCTACTTTTTGCTGTTTCTCGCTTTGCATCTACAGCACTAAGGCAACACACCCCCCTAAAAATTTCTGCAATGGTTTTTCTTGTTATGTGTAAATTTTTTGCGGTTAACGCCCTTGCAAAATTAATAATGTATATTGTGGCATATGGATTTACCCCTTTGCGCCTACTATCCGCATGGGCAATTGCTGTGCTTATGTTAGCGGTTGTATTGTCCTTTATTACTATAATAAAGCCTATTAGGGTTGTAAAAATCTTAATATTTGGTGCCATAGGCGGTTTTGCGGTGATTATGCTGGTTTAGGGGTTAATGCTTTTGCCGCGATGCTTTTCAGATGCTTTGCACACTCACGCTTTACAGGTTATTAGTATTTTCACTGCTTCGCAGTTGCGCTTTGCAACAACAAGGATTTATTGCATAATTTTTTTGTTTAATTTTATCGCCTCCTAAAAAACACTTGCCTTTGTTAGCATAATTGTATATAATAAATGTGTATCTTTTATTATTTGGAGGTATTGTTATGAAGATGATTACCGCTATCGTTAATAAGGACGATGCAGGTACCGTTTCGCACCTGCTAACTACAGCCGGATACTCCGTTACCCGCATGGCAACATCGGGTGGTTTTTTAATGGCCGGTAACACCACCCTACTTATCGTAACCGATGATGAAAAGGTGGATCATGTTATCGAGGTTATCTCCGGATGTGCAAAACAGCATACCGAGGTAATCCCAAGTGGTACAACCTATGGTCCCGGCGTTTCTGCAGCCTATCCTCTTGAGGTAATGGTAGGCGGCGCTACAATATTTGTTACCAACGTTGAGCGGTTTATAAAGATATAGTGAAACTGCTTGACAACAAGGATTTTTATGATCAGCTAATACGGCGGCGTAGGGACGGAACCCTTTGTCAAACCAGTATTATTATTGCACCAACCGGGTGTGGTAGGGGCTATGCCGCAAGGTTAATGGCTGCATATTATCTGTGCGAAGACGAAAAGGATATAGATGCATTTGCGCTTTCCCCCGGCAGTGAGGTAATGTTGCTTACGGGTGAGGGTGCCTCCGGTGAAATAAAGATCGCCGCAGTTAGGGAGATACGCAGTAAAGCATACGAAACATCACTTAACGGGCGTGGTAGGGTTATTATCGTTAAGGATGCTAATCTGCTTAACCGCAGCTCGGCAAATGCCCTGCTTAAAATTCTTGAGGAACCTCCGGACGGCTTGCTTTTTATACTTACTGCATCATCCGCAGGTGATCTGCCGGCAACGGTAGTTTCACGTTGTACAAAATATTTCATCTCTCCGGTATCAAACAAAACTACGGTAGAGTATGTTAGCAAGCTTAAACTTGATGAGCGTGAGAAAAATCTTGCTATCGCTGCATTTAACGGCCGCCTTGGGGCGATAAAGCGATTTGCATCCGGTAAAAAATACCGCAACCTTTTACTGCGTGCCGGCGACGCGGTAGACGCCGCACTAAAAGGTAATGGGTACGACCTGCTGCTTTCGGTTTCAGGCAAAGGCAGGGATGACAGGGGCGATGTCAAGGAACTGTATTACTGTATGGAACGTCTGTTTACCGCTGTAGGTGATGGTAGATACGGTGGCAGAACAGGGTACGAGAATGCAGCATTTACAGCAGCCTGTGCGCTGGGTAGGGCCGGTGCATTACTAAAACGAAATCTCAATCAAAAGCTTATAACAATAAGCCTTTGTGAGGAAATAACAGAGGCATTTAATGAATAGAATTATTACTATAGAATTTAAAAAGGGCGGTAGGCCCTACTATTTTGATCCGGACGGCAGGGACATAGCCACCGGTGAATGGGTTATAGTTGAAACTGCACATGGCGATGCCTGTGCAAGGGTTACACAGGGCAACCACCCGTTAGCCCACGGTTTTAACAAGCAGATAAAAAAGGTTATCCGCATTGCAAGCGAGAAGGACATTAAGTGCCTTGAGGAAAACCGAAAAAAAGAGACCGAGGCATTCGAGACCTGCGGCGAGAAGATATTAAAGCATCGTCTTGGAATGAATCTTGTCGATGCCGAGCTAAGCTTTGATCGCTCTAAGTTGTTATTTTACTTTACTGCGGATGGCCGTGTAGATTTTAGGGAGCTTGTTAAGGACCTAGCCGCAACATTTCACACCAGAATCGAGCTACGCCAGATAGGCGTAAGGGACGAAAGCAAGATGGTAGGCGGTATATCGGTATGTGGGCAACCATTTTGTTGCAACCGCTTTTTAACCGACTTTGCACCGGTATCTATCAAGATGGCCAAGGAGCAAGGGTTATCTTTAAACCCTGCCAAGATAAGTGGTAGCTGCGGTAGGCTTATGTGCTGTTTAGGCTACGAGCATGAGTCGTATAAACATCTTAACGGCATAACACCTACACCGGGTTCGATTGTATCCACATCCGACGGCGACGGTGTCGTTACCGAGGCAAATGTGCTTTCCGGTAACGTAAAGATAAAACTTCAAAATCAGGTTGCTGCACGCCAGTACCATCGTGACGAAGTAAAGGTTATTACACCGGCAAAAAAAGGTAAGAAAAGATAGTATTACAGTAGAGGTTTTGATTAGATGATAAGAATTGTTACCGAAAGTACCTGCGACATTACTTTACAAGAAGCTGACGAACTTAATCTGCACATGTATGCAATGCCACTTTCCTTTGGCGATGAGACCTTTTATGATAAGGTCACAATCACGACAAGTGAATTTTACGAAAAGTTGGCTGCATCGGATCAACTTCCGACAACCGCACTTATCACACCAACACAGTTCAACGAGATTTTTGATACATATCCGGACGAACCTATAATCTGTATACTTATATCTAAGCATCTAAGTGGCACCTACAACTCTGCTTTAATAGCAAAGGAGGAGAGCGGCCGAAAAGATATCTTTATCATCGATGGTCATAGCGTTACCATCGGTAACCAGCTTCTAGTTCGTGAGGCCTGCCGCCTTAGGGACGAGGGGCATAATCCGGCCGAGATTGTAGATACTATAAGTGCACTAGCCGGTAGGGTGGAAATTACCGCCATGATAGAAACACTTGAATATCTTGTTAAGGGTGGAAGAATTTCCGGTGTTTCCGGCTTTTTAGGCGGAATGTTAAATCTAAAACCTATACTAAAAGTAGCAAACGGTGTTGTTACTACAACAAGTAAACAACGTGGTTCTAACAAGGCATATGAACATGTTAAAGAAGAGGCACTAAAAAGGTATGACCCCACAATGCCTGTAGTGCTTGGCTATTCACAGGACAGCTCCAGAATGGCGGAGCTTGCCAAGGCGCTTAACCTACCCAAAGATCAACGCTTTTGTGAGATAGGCAGTGTTATTGGCGTTCATGCCGGCCCCGGAATTGTCGGTATAGCCTATTTCAAGAAACACGGAGTGGAGTAAAGTATTTCACCTTTACCGGCTTTGTAATGTATGTAATTTAGAGGGGTTTATCCCCTCTTTTTGTTTTAACAGAAAGGATTAGTTATGGCTAAAAATATAATTACGATTGATGAGGATCTATGCATAGGCTGTGGTATTTGTGCACAGACATGTAAGCAGAGCGCCATAGAGATTGTAGACGGTAAGGCAAAGGTAACATCCGCTGATTTCTGCGACGGCATCGGCAACTGCCTTCCGGTATGTCCTGTAAACGCTATAAGTTTTAAAGATAATACTGTGCCAAAAAACAGTGTTACCCCACCGCAGGGCGGATGTCCCGGCCGTAATGTTACGGAGCTAAATCCCATCGATACCGATATGCAGATTACCGGCATTAACACACCCTCTGCACTAAGGCAGTGGCCGGTACAGATAAAGCTGGTACCACATAACGCACCCTATTTTAATGCATCGGATCTTTTGATTGCAGCCGACTGCACAGCATATGCCTACGCAAACTTTCATGCCGAATTTATGAAAGGCAAGATTACCCTTATCGGATGTCCAAAACTTGACGATGGTGATTACACCGAAAAGCTTACCGCTATTTTAACAGATAATAATATAAACAGCTTAACCGTCATACGCATGGAGGTACCCTGCTGTTCCGGCATAGAGAATGCGGCGGCGGCCGCGCTAAAGGCAAGCGGTAAAACCATCCCCTTTAATGTAGTAACAATCTCTACCGATGGTAAAATTTTAAACAGTTAACATTTAAAGCCACTGCAAAACAGTTTTCCCTAAGCCGTAATCTCAATAAGATGTGCAATCCCCGGAATGTTCTTCGCCTGCCCTACAGTAACAGGGCTTAACAACGCACCGGTTGCCATAAACAACACCCTACCCCCTGTTTTTAAAAGGTCCGGTATTACCTTAATTCCTAACATTGATGCACCACAACCGCAACCTGATCCACCACACTCTACCTCCTGATCGCTACTAAATATTAAGCTACCACAGTCCAGATGATTATTAATATCTAACCCCTCACGTTTTGCAAGCTGTAAAAAAAGCGAGCTACCGTGCAGCCCTAGGTCACCGGTATATATTGCACTATAATCTTCCGGTCTACTTACCGTTGCCTTAAAAAATCTAATTAAGGTATCTAGTGCAGCCGGTGCCATAGCCGCACCCATGTTTGATGGGTCGGTTATCGCAAGGTCGGTCACCCTACCAAACATCACACGGGTAATATATGGTGGGGCTTTTGCCGGTGCCACAAAAATCCCTGCCGCCGCAGTTACTGTCCACTGTGCGGTTGACGAGCGTTTACTACCATAATCAAGTGGTGTTCTAAACTGCCGCTCGGCACTGCAATAATGGCTGGATGTAATACATAAACTACAGCTTGACTGCCCACTTGATACAAGGCAGGCCGCAAGCCCGAGTGACTGCGATATAGTAGAGCAGGCGCCATAAACTCCAAAAAACGGCAGCTGTAACCTTAGGGCGGCAGAGGACGAGGCGGTGCACTGGCTTTGTAGGTCACCACCTATTAATATATCCGGACGTAGTTCGGTTTTACCAAACAGTCGTTCTACCGCAGCAAGCTGGAACTCCACCTCGGCAAACTCCCAACTTTTTTGCCCCATCATCTCATCTTCAAATATATGGTCAAACGCCTTGCCATAGGGACCCAGCCCCTCCTTTTTACCACCTACTGCTGCCGCCGCCACTATTGATGGCGGATTTTTTAGTATAATCATAAAACACCCCACAGCATTAATGCATAATAGATAGCCCCTATTAGCGATGTTACCACAAGACCTAACACTATTACCGGCCCTGCTACGCTAAACATCTTTACCGATACTCCGGTTAACCACCCCTCCGTCTTAAACTCTATTGCCGGTGATGCAACGGCGTTTGCATAACCTGTTATCGGTACAAGTGTACCGGCACCGGAGTATCTTGCAAGCTTTGAATATAACCCTGTACCGGTAAGCAGTGCCGATAGCGCAATCATAAATATTGTTACAAGCAACCCTACCCTTTGCTCCTCCATGCCAAGGCTAAATAGCAGGCTACGCATTATCTGCCCTACAACACAGATACATCCGCCCACCGAAAAAGCGGTAAAAAAATTCCTTACCATTCTGGATGGCGGTATACTTTCCTTAACCATACGGTTATATGCTTTTTTATCTGTTTTCATAAAATACCTCGGTTAGCTTATACCTAAGTATTTACTAAGCTTTCGATGTTTATACTTTAAAGATTAAATCGTTGCATAAACATCGTTAATATGATAGAATTATTTTATAACTTTTTGACATTTAAGCCGCCAATTGTTGTATCAGGCAAGCATGTATAACTTAGTGTATATTGCCCTTTACCTGCAATTGTTGAAAACCCTGTTGAAAAGGTTGAAAAGTCATGATTTTATGCTAAATCAGTTTCAACATTGTTTTTTTTATGCTACACTTCTTTTACTTATTGTAATTTTTTTGCATCTTGCAAAATTATTTTGCAGTAGTTTTATACAAAGTTAAGGGGGATTATGTTATCAAATTCGGTGCCGTTTGGCACTGTTGCATTCTGGAGCGGCCTTGTTCGTGAAAGTGCAAATGTAAAAAGAATACCACCCGATCTAAAAAGCCTTATCGTTATACTATTCCCCTACTACTGTGAGGAGGCTAAAGACGGTAACTGTGCAATGTTTGCGGCACAATATGATTACCACAACGTAATAAAGGAACAGCTTGATCCCGATATCAAGCAGTTAAAGGCTTTATTCCCAGACGATTATTTTGAGCTGTTTGTGGATGACTCACCCTTTAATGAGGTTGCCGCCGCACAGGAGGCAGGGCTTGGCATAAAGGGGGAGAACAACCTACTTATAAACGAAAAATATGGTAGCTATGTATATATAGCTACCATAGCAACATCGGCACAGCCCGATATGCTTGGCGCTGTTCGCAATGTTCGTGGCTACTGTTCCGGTTGCAAACTTTGTGTGAGGGCATGTCCCGGCGGTGCACTGGGTGATGTTTTTGATCGCACCCTTTGCGCATCCTACATTAGCCAAAAAAAGGGGGAGCTTAGTGAGCAGCAGGCAAAGATATTGCACAAGGCGGGCAGTGTATACGGCTGTGATATCTGTCAAAAGGCATGTCCTGCAAATGCATCACCGGCAAGGGGACTTGCATGCTTTTGTGACGATGTAAACCCAAACTACACAACACAGGGCATGGCAAGGCAACTAAAAGGCAGGTCACCGGAATGGCGTGGTGAGATAACTATAAGAAGAAACCTTAGCATTATAAAAACAACAAAGCCTTAAACATAAGGAGATAGAATGTTTTATAAAGATATACGGCGGCTGGCTAGGCTACCGCATAAATTTTGTGTACCGGCTCACAGGGGGCGTGGTATTGGTGGTGACCTTTATGGGCTTGACCTAACCGAGATAGATGGCGCCGATAATGCGGCCGACCCAACAGGCGCACTGCGTGAAAGCGAAAAGCTTTGTAGCCGTCTTTTTGAAAGCGGTGATACCCTTTACTGTACAGGCGGCAGCTCTACCGCTATAAAGGCGGCAATAGGGCTAGCCTGCGGGCAGGGGGGGCTACTGGCTGCAGTTGTACCGGCACACCGTTGTGTGGCAGATGCAGCTGCAATCTTTAATCTTAAACTTACATTTATAAGTAGCTATCGCAACAAGGTCACCCCCGAAAAGCTACGTGGTTTTTTACTACAAAACCGGCCCGATGCAATGTTTTTCTGCTATGCCGATTACGACGGTAATATTGTAAACCTATCAGAACTGCTGCCTATCTGTAGGGAGCTTGGTGTAAAGGTTGTAGTTGATAATGCACACGGTGGATACATAAGGTTTTTACCGCGCAATCTTGGCATATACCACCCTGTCTTAATGGGCGCCGATCTTGTTGTAGATTCAGCCAGCAAAACACTGGGTGCTGTTACCCCTGCATCGCTACTACACACAAAGAATGCTGACGATACCGCCGACCTAAGGCGGCTTATTAACATACTATCCACAACCAGCCCCCCATATGCCGTGATGTACTCGCTTGATTATACGATAAGGGCACTATCCCTTGGCGATATCGACTACACAAAGGCGGTAGACAGAACCCTTGCAATAAAGAAAAAGTACTCATCATTTTTAATGCGAAACGATGAACCTTTAAAGATAGTGTTTGCACCGCCGGCAAACAACCTTTGCTATAAGACAATAGCGCAAAAACTACAGGATGCCGGTGTTGTTCCGGAGCTTTGCAATCCTTTGCGTGTTTTGTTTATGACATCACCATTTAATAACGAACCTGATTTTACAGCACTTGAAACCGTTCTTGACGATATATTTTCATCGGCAACCCCAACACCATGGCAACAGCTACAGATACCGCTTCCACGCATGGCGCTTTCCTCCTCCTCTGCATTTAAGCGTAGTTATGCCACTGTATCGCTGGAACAGGCGGTAGGGCGAATATCGGCACATACGGTGGCACCCTGCCCACCTGGCACAGTAGTACTGTTTAGTGGTCAGGTAGTAGCCGAGGCACATATCGAGATACTTAAGCAGTCCGATATATCACATATAGCCGTTATAAAAGCATAATAATAAAGCAGCTATCATACAGATAGCTGCTTTTAGTTTAGATAATAATTAGCTGTTAAGGTAGGTCGCATGATTATATCTCGATAAGCTAAGACTAAAGCAGGTATCAAACGATACCTGCTTTAAAGCTAGTAATACAATCGCTGTCGGATTATGCCTGCTCAGCATCCTTCATACGTGCGAAACACTCGCTACAGTATACCGGACGATCTTCACGAGGTTTAAAAGGAACCTTTGCCTCGCCGTTGCAGCTTGCACAGTTTGCTGTAAACATCTCACGGCTCTCGCGGCTGTTCCTCTTACGGGAGTCACGGCAGCTTTTGCAGCGCTGTGGCTCATTCTCAAAGCCACGGCTTGCGTAAAACTCCTGCTCGCCTGATGTGAATACGAATTCGGCATTACACTCTTTGCATACTAAGGTCTTGTCTTCAA
>CAYJKW010000071.1:0-10841 GCA_964370765.1 uncultured Oscillospiraceae bacterium | reverse complement strand
GTAGATATATTACGGTGCCGGTTCGCCCGGGGAAGGCAACCGATTTTATGTATGACAGCTTGCTAAATTTCTTTATTATCCTGCTCATAGCCGAGCGAGAAACGGCATATCTTTCTGCCAATCGGTTTGTGGTAAGCAGTGGATTTCCGCTTCCATCACGCAGGTAAACCACCGGCCCGATGTCGGAGCCGATTACCTTTGGTTCATTGTAGACGGTGTTGAGCCATAAATCCAAAAGGATATCCATCTCGGAGCAACGCCCAAGGCTTATAAGCTCGCTCGCTTCAGAGTGTGATAAAAAGAAAAAGCCCACATCCTTTTGACATGGGTAGTTGTATTCGAGTATTGTGTTGGTATCTCTCCAACTTTTAATTTTGAATTTGATAAACTTGTTTCGCAGTATTACTGAGTATTCAATGTAGTGATTATTTTGGAGAGTATTTAGTATGTCTATAACTTTGGAATTTCTTTGGCATCGAAGCCAAGACTTCAGCTCCTCGATACTGCATATCCATTCACCCGGGCAGACGATAAAGCGGATGCCGTCAATTTTCTTGTATGATGTGCGAAAGTTTGCGAATAATGATAACACGGTGTAATAAAAAAGATACGAACTCCCCAAAAGGTTAATGTTCGTATCTTCCATAAGTGATCTGATAAAATTTCTGTATATCCTGCTTTTAGGATATTCGACTATCTGTTTTAGTTCTAAATCGTATTGCATTTATGCCTCCTGTTTTAAAATGGTCTCATGCTTTAACAATAAATCGGAAGTTTGTTGCATGAATGTTCAAAAACTTTTTATTTTCCAAAGTTTGTTGCATAAGCCTGCTGTTGTAAAAGTGTCATTTGCAGCACTATGTACTTTATTTGCTTTTCGAAAATTATTTATGTGTTTGGGATTGAATTTATTATTTTTTTGCGGTATAATACAAAAACTACCTCCCACATATAATGTAGGAGGCAGTGTCTAACGTTTGAGTCGTGCTAACATTGAGGTGTCTCGTTTTTTAAGGATTTTTTGCTTGCTAACATCCTGCTAACATTTTGCTAACATGAACTGCCTGTATTTAGATGCACAGGATTACATTAGAGTTCATTGCTTGCACATAAACCGTTGCAAATAAAGGTATTACATGCACAGGATGTATCTAAAAGACAGTGGGTTGCTTTGCTACGAACCACAAGGCCAGGAGTTCGAATCTCTTAAGGCGCGCCAGGTCGAAACGCATTGCGTTTCATTTAAAATCCCGTACATTAGTACGGGATTTTTTGTTGCACTTCACGGCGCTACTTTTCCTTCGTGTTAAACATAAAAGGCTTATAAACCTAAAGGGATAACCCGTGCGGGCTATCCCTTTTATTGTAATGTAATTATTTTTCGGCTATACCGATACTCGCCAGCCAAACTCATCTTCCGATCTTCCGTACTGAATATCGGTTAATTTGTTATAAAGCTCTACTGTTAATTGCCCTATCTTCTCGCCGTTTATCTGAATTTTTTCATCCTTATAGTTCATAGAACCAACAGGTGATATTACCACTGCGGTACCACTACCAAAACATTCGGTTATAGTACCATCCTTAGCACCCTCTATAACCTCGGTTATAGGTATTGCACGCTCCGTTACCTTGTAACCTAACTTCCTTGCAAGCTCTATAACACTGCGACGGGTAATTCCCGGTAAAAGGCTACCCGAAAGCTCGGGGGTTATAAGTTCGCCGTCCTTTACAAAGAATATGTTCATGGAGCCTACCTCCTCAACATATCTGCGCTCTACACCATCTAGCCACATCACCTGTGAACAACCCTTAAGTGATGCACGACTTTGCCCTTTAAGGGAGGCCGCATAGTTGCCAATAGCCTTAATAGCACCTGTCCCGCCCGGAGCCGAACGAATATAATCTTCCTCTACCATAATGTCAATCGGTGCAAATCCACCGGAATAATAGCTTGCAACCGGCGATAGTATGATCATAAATTTGTAAACGATTGCAGGGTGAACACCCAGTGCTTCCTCATCTGCAATAATAAATGGGCGAATATAAAGGGCAGCTCCATCGCTTGATGGTATCCAATCCCGCTCAATATCTACTAATTTTTTAAGTGCGGTAATTGCTAAATCCACATCAATTTTTGGAATACATAGCCTATCACACCCATCGTTAAGTCGCTTAAAGTTTTCAGCCGGACGAAACAGATAGACATTACCATCATTTTTATACGCTTTCATGCCCTCAAACAAACCCTGTGCATAGTGCAGCACACAGGAGGATGGCGCCATCTCTATCTTGGCATAGGGCTGTATTCTTGCATCATGCCAACCGTTTTCCTCGGTGTAGTCCATTATAAACATATAGTCGGTAAATGTTTTACCAAACACAAGATTATTAAAATCCGGTTTTTGCTTTAGCTCGGTACGCTTGATAAAGTTAATGTCCACGTTGCCAATCCCCCTTGTTATATATCTGTCAAAAATTATATATTATTATACTATTATTTGTCAACTTCTTTATCTGCCGGCTATTGTATTTTATAAAAAACAACCGGCTGTGCAGGCTACACCACCGGTTGTAGCCATATTGGCCTTTATTATACATTATCTATGTTTGGGATTAGCCTTTATTGTTACAACCGCTTTGATAATTGCAGCAGATATTGCACCATGCTCCTGCTTTGATATCTGTGGTATTGTATCCCCCTTTTCCAGCACCATATAGCGTGGCGGTAGCTCGTTTAGTGCCAGTGCCATTATCTCCTTACGGCAACGCTCGCAATCGCAGCAAGAAAATTTAGACATTGCAGTATCCAGTTTTTCCTGCACCAGTTTTTCCTGTATATTAATGTAGCGTACATCTTTACCGACAGATGGTGGGTGATGCTTATGTATCGGTGGCTCGTCCCCATAGTAGTAGCTACCTACATCATCCTCAATACCCTGTGTCGGCATTAATTTTTTGTACATATCCTCTTTATAGAGCTCTTTTCTGTTTGCCAAGTTTTACACACTCCTTTTTTCTTTTTTGCCTAGCAGCTCAGGTAGATATCGATTTATTGGTGCCGCAAATATAACATATGCGGCTAGCACATACACTGCGGAAAGCACCATCGCCTCCGGCGGTGTTTGAATATCGGGGAATGCAATTCCTACCGATGTAAATAAAAGTGGAATGATAGTTTTTATAATCTGTTCAACACCCATTATGGCAGCCGACACCGTTCCCATCTTACAAAGCAACGGAAAGCGGCATAGTATCATTGACACTATTACGCCAAACGAAAGATACACTAAGTTATATAAAAACTGCTCAAGCGATGTCATCCAGTATGTCGGTGTTACAGCTGCAAGACTATAAAAGTAACCCAAACTATAGTAGTAATTAATATACATAAGGTAGGTAGTAAGCAGTGTAATCGACGTAATCAAACCGATACAAAGGTAACGCCTTTGTTTAAAAAACGATAACAGCCTTCCATCCTCTATAACTCTGCGTGTCATGTCACCCACACAGTAGTAGATAATAAATCTTATCGACATGTCGATACCCCACGGCAGTACCGGTGCCTCATGTATAAGCTTTACAGCGGCCGACATGCCAAAACATATTGCTGTTAACAACACAGGATTTTTAATAAGCCTGCGTAAAAAATAATATATTATCGACATAAAAAATAGGCAGGGAAAAAACCAAAGTGCCGTTACCGCAACACGGCTACGACTTGCAAAAAGCATATCGCCCATAAATGCAATGATATCGCCCAACGCATATTCTAAAAAAACCACACGCATAGCAAGTGATAAAATGCTAAACACAAAATAGGGAACCATTGTGCGTAAAAATTTATTTTTTATAAAATCGCCAACAGATTTTTTTTGCCCATTTAGTGCAAAAAAACCGGATGCGAAAAAAAAGCAGGGTAGTTGAAAAGATATAGCAAGTATCCCTATGCGCCCAAGCCCCGGTGCATGGCACAGGTAAACGCTGTAAACGGCAAGAAGCTTTAGGCAATCTATCCAGTCATAGCGCTTTGTATCAAGCTTCACCGAACCCCTCCAGCATCTCCTTAACAAATCCCTTGTAGTCCTGAACCGCATGGCATTTAGGAGAATATTTTAGTATGTTTTTCTGTAGGGCCTGCGCCTCTCTCATTGCGACACTGTCCCTAATTCTTGTCTTAAACAATTTTACGCCAAGATCCTTTGTTATAAGCTCGGCCGTACCAAGTATCTCTCTTGAGAAAACGCTTCTAAGATTAAAGCGTGTAAGTAGAATACCCTCGATCTTGACCTTTGCGTTACAATATTTTTTAACCTGCTCCACACTCTCGTATATCTGCGCAAGACCCTGTAGGCTAAATATATCAGCCATCATCGGCACGATGATGGAACTTGATGCAGTAAATGCATTAACCGTTAAAAGTGATAAAGCCGGCGGTGTGTCCAGTAGTATAAAATCATATTTTATAGGCAATGTTTTTATTGCCTCACGTAGTAGATATTCACGGCCTGCCGATGTATATTCCAGTTCAATACCGGATAGAGCAATGTTGCTGGATATAACATCCACCGTATTTGTACGCTGTATTGCATGGCGCATTAGCACATCACCACGTAAAACCTCATAAAGTGAGGCACTATGTTCATTATCTGCACCAAGTGAGAACGCGAGGTTACCTTGCGGGTCCATATCTATAGCCAGTACACTGTAACCCATTTTTTTAAGGACAATACCGACAGTTGCAGTAGTGGTGGTTTTTGCCACCCCACCTTTTTGGTTAGAAAAGGTCAATATTCTGCCCAATCGGCACCTCCAGTTCTGTTACTCACACTTTATGACATTTCGTTTTATTATAGCATATTTTTTTAAAGGTTTCAACTTAAAAAAATGTTTATTTTTGTGCTGTTCTTGAAAAATAGTCCTTGGATTGTTGGCATACATCGGCTACCATTGCGGCAAGCTCGGCTGTATCGTCAAATCTTTTCGCCTCGAACAGGTATTCATGAAAAAACAACTCTATCTTCTTGCCATATAGGTCGCCTAGCTTTGCGGCTATTGTTGTTTCACAGCTTACCGCCTTGCCTACCGAAAAGGTTGGTCTGGTAGTAACACCTGTGGCCGATGGATACAGTATTCCATCCACCTTAACCGATGTAATATAAACACCATTTTTAGGCACCACATACCCCTGCGGCCAGTACTGGTTTATGGTGGGAAATCCCAGCTTTTCACCTATACCATAGCCACGTTTAACGGGGTAATTTATACAGTAATGCCGCCCCAACATCGAGTTGGCCTGCTCTATCTCACCCCATTTAAGTGAATTCCTTATACGGGTTGATGATATTTTCTCGCCGTTTTCATCTATTCGATTGGCGGTAACAACCTCAATACCATACTGCTCACCTACCTGTCGTAGCATTGCAACGTCGCCCTGCCTTTTATGCCCAAATCTAAAGTCTTCACCACAAACAACCGCTTTACATCCAAGCTTTTTTATAAGTAGCTCGGATATAAAGTCGGTTGCAGTAATATTATGATAGTTTGAAAATTCAAGTTGATAGCAGATATCTATTCCCGACTGCTCTATATGTTTGCGACGTAGGTCATCATTTTCTATAAGCTCACACGGATGTGGCGGTAGCAGGCATAGTGCAATAGAGGATGCGCCTTTTTTAGACGCACACCCTACCGCTGCCTTTAATACCTCACGGTGTCCTTTATGAACACCATCAAAACTACCAAGTGCCACCACCGTGTTCTGCTGTAAAGTTAAAACGTTATCTATCTTCATTACCTTTTGCTACTTCGCTTTCCTGCTCTTGTGATGCGGGTGCCGTTGGCGGTTGTATCGGCTGTCCCGGCATCGGATATTGCCCCGGGCGGTTCATCGGGTGGTTGGGTGGGTATGGCATCGGTGCCATAGGCTGTGGGTACTGCTTTTTTGGCTTGTCTTTACGAAGCGGTTTTGTAGCCTTAACAATTATTATCACTATAATTGCAATTATACCGATAAAAATCAGGGTCGGTAGTAATGTAACAATAATAGTTAATAGTGCCGAAAGTGCCGCGGTTAGCCAGTAGTATCCCGACATAAACGATGTGCCAAGACCTGTCCAAAAGCCTTCGTCGGTAATTATTACCACCCGGCTTTCCTCAAGGGTTAGGTATATCGTGCTCATACTTGTCTGTCGCTCAAGGTAGAGTCGTTGTTGCTCGTAACTTTCCCTCTCGTAACGCACGTTAGATAGCTGATATTCTATCTCCATAATCTCGGTTATGGACTGTGCCATCTCGAGCAGTTCGGTAAGCCTTTCTTCCTGCGCCTTTAATGTGTCTATTCTTGCAGTAATATCTATATACTGGGTGGTAACATCCTCGCTATACTCGTTTAGTGATCGAACATTTGCAGCCGATTCTACGCCGCTTAAAAGGCTGCTATAGTCCTGTGATGGTACCCTTATCGTCATCTCGATAGTGCGGTACTCGTAATCGTCACTTCCGTTTCTCCAAAGGTTAGAGTCGGTTATCTCACCGTCATACTTCTCCACCTCTGCCTTTATATTTTCAAGCGATGCATCAAACTCGGTTGTTTGTAGCTGTAGATTAGCGGTTTTTATAATCATCCGCTCATCATCGACTACCTCGGTGTCAGCCTCCTCTAAAAGCTCACCCTCCGGCATGCTATCCAGCTCCGGTGCCTCTTCGGTCATGCTATACTCTACACTATCGGCCGAATCATAACCGCTGCTTGAGGAACAGCTTGCCCACATAACAGCAACAACCACAGCAAGTAGTACAAACGAAAGTTTTTTCATATCCTCTCCTATATCTTTTTAATTACCGGACCGTTCCTTGTGTCCTCCACACTAAAGCCATGCTCGGTTATCTTTGCCCTAATACTATCTGCAAGTGCAAAGTCTTTTGCTTTTTTTGCAGCTGTACGCTGTTCGCAAAGGTCGATTACCTCCTGCGGTATATCGCTTTTCTCAAAGAAAATACCCAACACATCGCACAGCTCGGTTAGGGTAGCCTGTGCCTGCTGCATCCCCTGTTTAGATAACCCTTTTTCGGAGTTTATCGCCTTAATCAACTCAAATATCACCGATAATGCATCGGCGGTATTAAGGTCATCATCCATTGCGGTGCAAAAATCCTTTTTAGCCGTTTCGCATGCATCGTCAACGTTTGTACCCTGTTCAGCTGCCGTCGGCAGTTCCCTTTTAAGCTTACCAAAGCAATTTTCGATCCGCTCAAGTGCCGAAATACTCTGCTGTAAAACATCCTCACCAAACTGTAGCGGACTACGATAGTGTGCCGATAACATCAAAAACCTGATTGGTGCATAGCCAAACTTTTCCGCTACCTCACGCACGGTGAAAAAATTACCAAGGCTTTTGCTCATCTTGTTGCCGCCCATATTTAAAAAGCCGTTATGCATGAAAAAGTTAGCAAATGTCGCACCATTTGCCGCCTCACTCTGTGCAATCTCGTTTTCATGATGTGGGAATATTAAATCCACTCCGCCACCATGTAGATCAAAGGTGTCGCCTAAATATTGTTTTGCCATCGCACTGCACTCTATATGCCAACCCGGTCGCCCCTCACCAAACGGTGCGCTATAGCTTGGCTCACCCGGTTTTACCCCTTTCCAAAGTGCAAAGTCGGTTGCGTTTTCTTTTATCTCGCCCGGGCTTACCCTTGCGCCTTCCTCCAGCTCCTCCATCGGCATATGGCAAAGCTTACCGTACTCCTTAAACGAGTTTGTCCTAAAATATACATCGCCACCACTTATATAGGCATGATCCTTTTCAATAAGGGTGTTTATTAGCTCTATCATCTGGTCGATATGCTCAGTGGCACGCGGTACCGATGTAGGCTCTAGGCAGTTAAGGCTATCACGATCGGTGATAAACTCGGCCTCGTAACGGCGTGCAACCTGCTCTACCGTCACCCCCTCTTCGATGGCTTTTTTAATAAGTTTATCATCTATATCGGTTACATTGGATACAAAAGTTACCTTGTTTCCGATATATTCAAGGTAACGGCGCAATACATCATACACTACAAGCGGCCTTGAATTACCTATATGAATAAAGTTGTAGACAGTTGGTCCACAAACATATATTTTATAATGGCCCTTTTCGATCGGTGTAAACTCATCTTTTTTACGTGTTAAGGTGTTAAATATCTTCATCCCTTATACCCTTTCCTATTTATTGGCTAAAAAAGCCCTTCCTTTGTAGATATAGTCAGCACCGGTACCAAGCGTTACGCCGGCAACGATCCACATTGCTACATCTATTATAAACTCTGCCGATGTGATAGTAATACCTATCTCCTCGGTTATTAAAAACAAGAACCACAATAGGGTAACGACTATCTGAAGTACCGTTTTAACCTTGCCACCCATATTTGCTGCAATAACTTCGCCGTGACTTGCCGCAACTGCACGCATGGCCGTTACCGCAAACTCCCTTGCAAATATTATTATTATCACAACTGCATTAGTATAACCCATTACAAGCATATAGATAAATGCGGTACTGGTAAGTAGCTTGTCCGCAACCGGGTCTAAAAAGCGCCCAAAGTCCGTAACCAGATTAAGGCGACGCGCTATCATGCCATCCAGTAGATCGGTAACCGATGCAACTATATATACCGCCATCGAAAATGCAAAGCGGTAGGGTATTGTCTCTATCTCCATCAACAGACATAGAACAGGTATTAGCATAATCCTAAGTAACGATAATTTGTTGGGAAGATTCATTTATCAGTGTTTTCCTTTCATGGTTGAATGATACGTAATCATTAATCTTCTAGTACTTCACCCAAGAGGTCATATCCCTCCACACCGGTTATCTGAACTTCATATATCTCATATAACGGTAGGTTTTCATTTACCAGTATATAGTTATCTATCTCCGGTGCCGAGAAACGATCCCTCAACATTGTACGTCCGGTTTTTTCACATACATTTTCGGCATAGGCACCAACTACCCGTCCAATCTTTGCCAATAGTTTTTGGTGCAACACCTCATACTGTGCCTGCATTATCTCTTTATGGCGTTTCTTTTTAACGGATGATGGTATTTGGTTTTTCATCTGCGCTGCTTGCGTATCCTCCTCCTTAGAAAAGGAAAAACAACCAAGATGATCAAAATGTCCCTCTTTTACAAATTCTAAAAGCTCGTTATAGTCCTGCTCACTCTCGCCCGGAAAACCCACCATAACGGTTGTTCTTATTGCTATATCGGGCATTGCCGCCTTTAATCCTTTAATTGCATCACGAATAACCTTTGATCCACCTCTACGGCGCATATTCGATAAAACACTGTCACTAATATGCTGTATCGGCATATCAATATATCTTGCAACCTTAGGTAGTTTTGCCATCGTCTTTATAATTATATCGTCTATATTTTCCGGGTATGCATACATAATACGAATACAGTCAATCTCGTCAATATCATGTAGGGCATTAAGTAGCTGTGGTAGTTCACTATTGCCGGACACTTCCTTTTTATATGCTGTTGTATCCTGTGCTACTAATATTAGCTCTTTACTGCCGGATACGGCAAGCGCCTTTGCCTCCTCTACAATCGAGTCAAAACCCTTGCTGCGCTGGCTACCACGTATAAGAGGTATAGCACAGTAGCTACAGCGGTTATTACAACCATCCGCTATCTTTAGGTAGCTATAGTGTGGTGGGGACAGCAGTACCCTCTCCCCCTCCTCTGTCATGGTGTTTATGTCGGCAGTGAAAACACCGCCCTCGCCCTTTAAAACCTTTTCGATTATATCGGCTATCTCGCCATTACAGCCCGGTGTTACTACGGCATCCACCTCCGGTAGCTGTTTAATAATATCCTCTTTATATCTTTGTGCAAGGCACCCTGTCACAATAATCTTCATTGTGCTGTTATGCTCCCTTGCTTTTGCAAGCTGCAGTATATGCTCAATACTTTCCTGCTTTGCATCGGCAATAAAGCCGCAGGTGTTTACTATAACCACATCTGCACCGAAAAGCTCCGGCGAGAGTGTGTGCCCACGCACAAAAAGCCTACCGAGCATCCTTTCGGCATCGACCGTATTTTTTGAACATCCAAGTGGAATTAATGCTATCTTCATATCTATCCTTTCCCAATATCATATGGGTTAATTATAATCTTCCTGTATAGCCCTTGTAGCAGACATAACAACATCGTAAGAAAATCCACGTCGAAGCAACGACATTGTTACCTTTTTGTATTCGCCTGCGGCTAATTTTGATGCATATTTTCTTTCTAACTGCCGCTGTATAACCTCGGCCTCGTCTATATCGGAAATAAGCCGCTCTATCGTTTCACGCTCAATCCCTGCCATGCGCAGTTTACCGGCAATCTCCTTTTTTGATTTACCGCTACGCAGATAACTCTCGGTGCGAAGCTGTGCTATACGATCTTCATCTATATAGCCATTATCTACAAGGTAGTCGGCCGCCTGCCTTGCCTCATCATCCGTAAAGGTTCGACAAAGCTTTTCTACAAGCTCCCTGCAGGTGTGATCCCTCATCGACAAAAATAAAAAAGCCTTCTCTACAGCCTTACTCATATACACCTCTTACTATCTGTAAAATTATATCATAGATTAAACTTTTATGCAAGATTTTCTATTATACAGCACCGTACGGTTGACTACTATATATATAGTAGTATATAATAAAACAAATTACGAAAAATGAGGTAAGATTATGCCGGCAATTTGGGGATGTATCGACCTATCGGGTGGGGTGGTACCACAGGGCACCGAACAGCAGATGGCGGCGGTATTTAAAGATTTTAGGATAGATAGGTTTTGCA
>CAYJKW010000070.1:0-11100 GCA_964370765.1 uncultured Oscillospiraceae bacterium | reverse complement strand
TTGTTTTTTCTTACTTGGAGATTATTGACGTTTACACGGTTGGGTATACAGTCTCGTATTAGGTTGTATAAATTAATGTTAAAATGCTACAACCGGTTAGAAAATAATTAGTTTATTTTACCTTGTCCATATATTCGCCATAGCCTTCTTCTTCCATCCTCTCATAAGGGACAAATCTTAAAGCAGCACCATTGATGCAGTAGCGAAGTCCGCCATCGTCAACAGGTCCATCATCAAATACATGTCCTAGATGGGAATCACCGGCATTACTTTTTACCTCTGTACGGTTCATTCCATAACTATCGTCAGAATGCTCGGTCACTACTTCCTCGGTAATAGGTCTCGTAAAACTTGGCCAGCCGCTTCCGGAGTCATATTTGTCTGCCGAGCTAAAAAGTGGCTCCCCTGTTACTATATCTACATAGATTCCATCGTCATGGTTGTCATTATATACACTAGAGAAAGGGCGTTCTGTAGCACCATTTTGTGTTACATTAAACTGCTCGGCTGTTAGTAATTCCCGCAATTCTTCTTCTGGTGGAATGTCGTATTCGCTATCATTATCGTTACCTTCAACAAAGGGTTTAATATCATTCAGTACGTTCATATCTATATGACAATATCCGTTAGGGTTCTTTTTAAGATAATCTTGATGGTATTCCTCGGCATCATAAAAGTTTGATAATGGTTCAACCTCTACAACAATTTCATCTTCATACTCTTCCTGAAGATTTGCCAGATGCGTATCAATTATTGCTTTGTCGCCTTCATCTACATAGTAGATGCCGGAGCGGTATTGTGTGCCGTTATCATTGCCTTGCCTGTTCAGCGTTGTAGGGTCAACAACTGCGAAGAAATAGGTAAGAAGCTGATCCAGGGTTACAACTGAAGGATCGTACACTACTCTAACTGTTTCGGCATGTCCGGTGTCCTCATATAATACCTGTTCATAGCTGGGGTTGCTGGTTATACCGTTGGCATAGCCTGATACAGAACTAGAAACACCCTCAATTCGGGCCATATATTCCTCTACCCCCCAAAAGCAACCGCCGGCTAAATAGATTACCGATAGATTACCATTATCCGTTAACTCTTCAATATTAAGTTCGTTTAAATTATTTACCATTGTTTTTTCATCCTCTAAATTGTCGTTATCTATGCTGTAAACGGCGCAACCTATAAATACAACTGCAGCCAGGATTATTATTAGCACCGCATATAGCTGCTTTTTGTATGTAACCATGATTTGTTCCTTTCTGAAATGCAAAGCAGATAGATATCTCTATCTATGATTAAATTATATTGTCAAAATATACATAACTTATGAATAACAAGTGAAATTATTGTGATTGACAGATATTAATTTTAGGGAGGATCGGCGAATAATATTATGATTTGTTGACATTGAATGTAAATTCTGATATTATGAAATTAAGAATATGTTGATAAAATAATGGTTCAGTTTATCTGCGATAATACCATTAATCAACACAAGAGTATGGCCCTTTTATTGGTTGATTGATATCGGTTTAGAGTTGACATAGAACACACAACAACAATGATTATCAGTGTGATTTTAGTAGCGTAATATATAATTAAGGAGAAAAATGATTTTTAAAGGAGCAATTTTTGATTTAGATGGCACGATACTTGATTCGATGCATTGTTTTAAGCCTGTTGGAATTAAGATGAGAGATAAATACAAACTGCAAAACGTAGATTATGGGGCTTTTTACGGTTGTTCAATACCTGAAATAGGGCAGATATTAAAGCAAAAACATAATATGCAAGAAACAGTTGAGGAATTTGTAGCATATAGCAACTCGTTAGTTGAAGATGCTTTTTTTAATGAAGTCATGCCAAAGGAGAATGTTGAGAGCTTTCTAATGAAGTTAAAAGAAAATAATATTGTGATGACTATAGCAACCCTTTCGGATCGATATTTAGTTGAGGCTGCTTTAAAGCGCTGCGATCTACTAAAATACTTTTCGGCGGTATACTGCTGTGGTGAGATAGGTGTAGGAAAGCAAAGTCCCGAGGTTTACGAGCTTGCAAGACAATACCTTGGAACCAAAAAGGATGAAACATGGGTGTTTGAAGATTCTTTATATGCGGCTACCACTGCAAAAAAGGCAGGGTTTAAGGTTGCCGGAATTTTTGACAAGCACTCAGAAAAGTATCACAAAGAATTACGGAACTTGTGTGATGTTTTTATCGATGATTATAGAGTGGCGTACGATAATATTATTAAGCTATAGATAACGGAGGTGTTTTATGCCTGCAGTTGCGGCACATTTTAAATTTGGGCAGCTGGTGTTCAGTAACCTTGATGACGAAATAAAAAAGGTTATTGCAAACAATAAAGATTTGTTCGACCTTGCAACACAGGGGCCGGATTTATTATTTTATTATAACCCAATTAAACGTAACACCGTATCAGAGTACGGACATACTATACATGCACAGTCAGCAGAAAAATTATTTGGCGGAATTCTAAATAGAAAAATATCAAAAAATCCTGATATACTTGCATATGTTCTGGGTGTTATCTGTCACTATTGTTTAGATGTTGCCTGTCATCCGTTTGTAAATGATTTTGCTAATGGAAATACTGCGATGCATACAAGCCTTGAATCTGATTTTGACTTGACGATAATTAATAAATACGACATGGTAATAAATCGTAAGATTTATATTCCGGCTGATGTAGATTATGCAGCTATAGCAGCAGTATACCTACTCACTTCTGATGAGATACGGCAATGTACTAAGTCGATGAAAGGGTATAACCAACTTTTAAACTATACATCAATTATAAAGGTTGGGGAGCGGTTTATCGGTAAAACCGGAATTTTTTCGGGGCTATCTCTTAAAAAAGAGGTTATGTTTATCGAAGAGATGGAGAGTATGGTAACGTTGTTTAATGATGCGCTTAAAACGGCACAGAACCTTGTGACAAGTTACTATAACGCTGTGAAAGAAGATGGGCCACTACCGGATGGTTTTGAATTTACGTTTGATGGAGTCTATGAGGTTGGTTAGATTAAATAAAGCTGTATAAACAATAAAAGGGATGCGTGGATGAGAGATAAATTTACCAAGATAGAGAAAAGTTGGATAATGATCGACTGGGCGAATTCCTCCTTTGCTACTATAATGATGGCGGCTATATTTCCGGTGTTTTTTACATCGATGGTGGCAGATGGAACAGGTGATATGTGGCTTGGTGTAGGTGGATCCATCGCAACGGGTATTAGTGCGATAATGTCACCGATACTTGGAAGCTTTGGTGACTACAAAGGTTACAAGAAGAAGTTATTTGCTTTTTTCACAGTTTTAGGACTTGTAACAACAGCAAGCTGTGCTTTTTTTGGCAGTTGGCAGCTGCTACTTATAGGTTATGTATTATCAAATATTGGGTTTAATGGTTCAGCGCTGTTTGCGGATAGTATGCTTACCGATATTACAACACCTGAACGTATGAATAAAGTATCTGCATGGGCCTATTCAATGGGCTATATAGGCGGTAGTACAATTCCGTTTGTTATATCGATAGCAATTATTACGTTCGGAGAGCTTATTGGAATCGACACAGTTACTGCAACCCGTATTTCGATTATGCTATGTGCTATATGGTGGGGTGTGTTTTCTATACCCATCTTAATCGACTTCAAACAAAAATATGGTAAGGATAAGCCGGAGGGCAATATTGTTGCCCCTGCACTAATATCTCTTAAAGAATGTGCGGTTGACATACTTAAAAATCGAGGACTTACATTTTTTATTATCTCCTACTTTTTTTATATTGATGGGGTAGGAACTGTTATAAAAATGTCCACAGCATATGGTGCCTCATTAGGACTTGACTCGGTTGGTATGATTCTTGCACTGTTGGTAACACAACTTGTGGCATTTCCGTTTGCAATATTATTCAGTAAACTTGCATATCGCTTCGGTACATTAAATATAATACAGCTTGCTATTGGTATATATTTTGGAATCTGTGTTTTAGGCTTTGTTATGGGCTATGGTATGGAAGAGGGGTTTTTGACAAATGATCAAGCCCTTATAATATTTTGGATACTTGCAATAATGGTTGGTACAGCGCAAGGCGGAATACAGGCCCTGTCTCGCTCATTCTTTGGTTCCGTTATACCAAAAGAAAAATCAAACGAGTATTTTGGCTTTTTTGATATATTTGGTAAGTTCGCAGCAATTATGGGTCCTGCTTTATATGCTGTAGTAAGATCAATTACAGGACGTAGCTCATATTCAATTTTTTCGTTAATAATATTCTTTGCAATAGGGGCAATTCTGCTACTGCTTGCAAAAAAACACCTACCAAAGGAGACTAATTGAAAACAGTTGCTATAATTACAACAACAAGGGCAGATTATGGGTTGCTTCGTCCTGTAATAAAAAGGATAGAGCAGCGAGGCGAGATTGCATTTAAACTTGTAGCTACAGGTAGCCATATTTGCGATAACACAGTTGTTGAGATTGAGTCGGATGGGTTTAGTTATCGCGAAATAGATATTATGAAATACCCACAGGATAGGCAGGGGATTGCCAAAATTACTGCCTTAACACAGCAACTTTTTATCGACTATTTTATGGAAGATAGGCCAGATGGTGTATTGCTACTTGGTGATCGCTACGAGGTTTTTGCAATAGCCGTCACGGCAAGAATGCTGGATATTCCGATATTCCATATAAGTGGAGGGGATGTTACCAACGGTGCAATAGATGATTGTCTACGTCACTGTATTACAAAACTATCAGCAGTACACTTTCCATCCTGTGAACGATATGCAAAGCGGCTTATGTCGTTGGGTGAGCAACCGGCATCCATACACTGTGTAGGCGGACTTGGTGACGAGAACATAAGAAGGTTGTCGCTAATGCCGGTAGAGCAACTATCGGATTCGGTTGGGTTAAACCTTAATAGACCCTTTATGCTTATAACCTATCATCCTGAAACATTATCAGACTTATCTGAGGAATTACAGGTAAAGCAGCTACTCTTAGCATTAGAAATGTACAATATTCCATTAATTGTAACCGGTGCTAACTGTGATAGTGGGGGAGATGAAATTAACATGCGTCTTTCAGAGTTTTGTGCTGAATCTAAGAATAGATTATACATTAAATCTATGGGAGTTATTCGCTACCTTTCTGCTATGAAATTTGCAGCGGTAGTTGTTGGGAATTCTTCAAGTGGCATTTGCGAAACACCGAGCTTTAAGGTGCCAACACTAAATATTGGTATGCGGCAAAGCGGAAGGATAATGGCCGAAAACATAATAAGTTGTAGCTGTGATTCAACCGATATAAAACAGGGATTAGATAGGTGCCTTGCACCGGAGTTTAGAGATAAATGCAGATCGGTTGTGTCACCTTATTATGGGGATAATACATCTGACGATATTGCGGCAATTACGGCAAAATTATTAATAGATGGCGTGTCAAACTATAAGGAGTTTTATGATGGTGAATAACGTTTTGCTTATCGGGTTTGGATCTATGGGAAAGCGTAGGGCACGTTTACTGGCGCAGATTGATGGAAATATAAATATAACAGTTGTTGACAGTAATGAAGACAGGCGAAAACAAGCCGTAGAGCAAGGGTTTGATATATGCGATAACTTAGACAAGGCGATAGATAAGGGTGGGTTTGATGCAGCGTTAATCTGCGCTGCACCACTTAGCCATCCGGTAATAACAGAAAAACTACTTCTGGGTGGCATATCTGTCTTTAGTGAGCTTAACCTAAATGCTGAGGGGTATCCTAACCTGCAAAATATTGCAAATGAAAAAGGGCTAGTATGGTTTAACAGCAATACAATGCTTTATCGACGTGAGATAAAAAAGATAGCTGCCTGTCGTAAAGCATTTGGGGGTAAGGTAAGTTATAGCTATCATATTGGCCAGTATCTGCCGGATTGGCACCCGTGGGAAAGCTATAAGAACTTTTTTGTTGGCGACAAAAGAACAAGCGGAATTAGAGAGATATTTGCTATTGAATTTGCATGGATTACCGATGTCTTTGGAGATGTAGAGGACTTTGTAACAAACAAAAGAAGTATGTCAACACTTGATATTGCTTATGATGACACTGTTTTCACTACGCTAACACATAAGGACGGTACTATAGGTGTATTAATAGTCGATGTTGTATCGCCAAAACCAATAAGGGCGCTTGAGATATTCGGCGAGGGGCTGCACCTTTTTTGGGAGGGTAGCCCTACAACTCTATACGAATATAATTCACAGACAAAAGAAAAACAAAACTTAAAACTATATGAGTCCGCAACAAGGCTTGAGGGCTATTCTGATAATATTGTTGAGGAGGCCTATACAGATGAACTACTTAACTTTATATCGGTACTAAACGGTAAAGAATTACCGGCCTATAGCTATGAACATAACCTAAAGGTCTTAAATCTTATTGAGGAGATTGAGAGGAGATAATTTTGAGGGCATTATTTATTGGCCTTGGCAGTATAGGTTGCCGGCATATAAAAAATCTAAAGCAGCTGTTACCCGATATAGAGATAGAGGCGGTGCGTAGCTCAACTAGGGAACTTACACCGGATATAAAAGAGCTATTAGACAAAGAACATTGTGGCTATAATACGCTTACTGGGGATTTTGATCTTTGTTTTATAACTAATCCTACACATCTGCACAAATCCGCTATCGAGATGACAATGCCATATGCAAAAAGTTTCTTTATAGAAAAGCCGATATTTGAAAAGGAAGATATACTGCCGTTTAACAATGATCGTCCGGTATATGTTGCTGCACCACTTCGACATACTAAACTTTTTGCCGAACTAAGCAAAATTATTGCCGATGAAAAACCACTTGCTGTAAGGGCAATCTGCTCAAGTTACCTACCTGGTTGGCGTCCGGGAACAGATTACACAAAATGTTATTCGGCTATTAAGGAGTTTGGCGGCGGAGTAAGGTTGGATTTAATACACGAATGGGACTATTTAAGGGCACTGTTTGGGGATGCTGAGCAGGTGAAATGTATATATGGAAACCTGTCACCGCTTAAGATTGATAGCGAGGACTTTGCAATGTATGTTGCAGTTGCAGGTGGAGTTGCAATAAATCTACACCTTGATTATTTTGGTAAGCAGTACAGCCGCAGCTGTGAGATAATCTGTGTAAATGGAACCATTAAAGCAGATTTTTATAGTGGGAAAATTACTCACTATGAAAAAGGCGAGATTGATTGCAGTGAAGATGGTAATACGAAATATTTAAACGAGATAAGACACTATCTTGATGTTGTAAAGGGCAGTGCAAACATTAACGATGCAGCATCGGCCTGTGCAACATTAAAAACGGTATTAACGGAGGGAAGATGAGTAATATATTAATATCTATATGTGGCAGGGCCGGCAGTACCGGTTTTCCGGGTAAAAATCTTGCGCTTTTTGTTGATGTGCCGCTATCGTTTTACAGTGTTGGTGCGGCAGAGTTATTTGCAAAAAAGCATATAGAGCATGATATAGATATCTGTCTGTCTACCGATAGTGAGCAGCTTATTGAGGATGTACAAACCGCATTTGCAAATATAGAGATTATTAGGCGCCCTAGCGAGCTGTGTGACGGCATTACACCTAAACTTGCCGTCTTTACACATGCAATAAAAAGTATGGAGGAAAGGCGTTCAAAGCGCTACGATTACTATATAGATCTTGATATAACAAGCCCGCTACGTAGACTATGTGATATTGAAAATCAACTCTCAATGAAACTGGAGTCATCTGATAAGCAACTTATATTCTCGGCTGTACATAGCCGCCGTAATCCCTACTACAACATGGTAGTGTCCGATGATAACGGTTGCGTTACAAAGGCGATAATAGAAAGCGATTTTTTTGCAAGGCAGCAGATACCACAAACATATGATTTAAATGCCTCTATATATATTTTTGATGCAGAGTTTATAAGAGATAATACAACTATGTATATCTGGGATGCAACCTGCGGAATGTCGATAATGCAGGATACAGGAGTTTTAGATATTGATAGCAAGGATGACTTTTTATTAATGCAGACTATTGCAAAGCATCTATACGAAACAGACAAGGAATTTCGTGAGATATATGAGTACGCAAAGTTAAAGGGGGGATCATAAGATGGCAAGCATATTAATTGTTGACGATGAAAAGCAGATCTGCGAACTGTTAAAACAAAATTTAGAGTTTGCCGGCTATGATTGTGTTGTTGCATATGACGGGGATGAGGCATTACAAAAATTATCACGAAGTGATTTTGATCTATGCCTTCTGGATGTGATGATGCCATTTACCGATGGATTTACCGCCCTTGCAGAAATAAGACGAAGGGGATATACCATACCGGTAATTATGCTTACAGCACGTGGTGAAGAGAATGATCGGGTGTTTGGATTAGAGCAAGGTGCCGATGATTATGTAACAAAGCCGTTTAGCCCGAGAGAGCTTGCAGCAAGAATTAAGGCAGTTCTTTCAAGGACAATGATAGCCGACGTGTCGGCTGAACGCGTATTTAGATTTGGTGAAATGATTATAGATGAAAAAAGCCACGAAGCCAGGATCGGAGAAACTTTTTTAAACCTTACTCCTAAAGAGTTTGATCTACTTTTGTATTTTGCCGAAAATGAAGGTGTAGCCCTTTCAAGAGAGAAGATACTTTCTGCTGTATGGAACTATGACTACCTTGGAGAGGATAGAACGGTTGACACCCATATCAAGATGCTAAGGGGGCATATTGGTTCCTACCGCGACTGTATAAAAACTGTCTGGGGAATCGGGTATAAGTTTAGTTATGATAGAAGCCAATGAGAAAACTGTTAGAAAATTTTAAAGGTATACGTAACCGCCTTGCAGTCTTTGTGGCGGTAATATGTCTTTTTGTTGTAATTTTCACCTTTGTTTTACAAAGTTTGTTGCTTGTTCCGGCATACTACAATACACTTGATCGGACACTTTCAAGAGCGGTAGATGCAGTCAGTGATACATTAAATAATGATACTATTCCGGTGGCAACACAAAATATTTTAGCACTTGCAACTACCGGTCTGTGCATAGAGGTATCGGATGCCGAAACACTGCAACTTCACGTTTTAGCAGATGGGTTAGGCAATCAATGTTTGCTACACACCGGTACGGCAGGCAACGAGATAATGGACGAAGCAACGCTTCTTTCTATGCGATTAAAAGCAACAGAGGAGGGTGTGTATCAACAAACATATACAAATGGTTTTGTTGATCATGAACAACGTGTATTTGGAAAACATATTAAAGAAACAGGACAGGTGCTACTTGTAAGTACTAACCTTGAGCAGATAGATATTGCAAAAGGGGTAATTAACAACCAGATATTTATTGCCCTTGCAATAATTTTACCATTAGCAGCAGGCATAGCATTTTTATTTGCTGGTTTTTTTACAGCGCCCATTTCAAAACTTGCAGAGGCAACTAAACAGGTTGCATCCGGTAACTATGATATAAAGCTTGACGAAGAAAGAGATGATGAACTGGGTAATCTATCCAGTGATTTTGCGGCAATGACAACAGAACTAAGAAGAACGTCACGGCTTAAGGATGAACTGCTTGCCAACATATCACATGATCTAAGAACACCGCTAACATTAATAAAGGGCTATGCTGAGACGATGAGAGATTTCACCGGCGGTAACGAGGAAAAGCGCAACGAACAACTCGATATTATTATTAATGAAACTAATCGATTATCCGGATTTATTACCGATGTGATGGAGCTTTCAAAGCAGAACAGTGGCGAAACACCTATAGAGCGTGAACCTGTCAATTTTTATGAGTTTGTACGTGCAATAACATATCGCGAACAACGATTGGCAGACCTAAAGGGCGTGGTAGTGGATTTAATAATACCGCAAGGAAATGTATATATTAATGCAGATAAACGCCAGATGGATAGTGTGTTGCATAATTTAATAGAAAATGCAGTAACCCATGTAGGGGAAGATAAGACGGTTATTGTACGATGTGAAAAAAATGCAAACGTTATAAAGCTATCTGTAGAGGATCATGGTAAAGGAATAAGTAGAGAGGATATAAATTTTATCTTTGATAGGTATTATCGCGTAAGGGATAATAGGGGGGCAAGCGGCAGTGGATTAGGTCTTGCAATAGTAAAATCAGCACTTGTAAGGCATGGATATAACTTTGGAGTAGATTCTTCACTCGGAAAAGGAAGTTCATTCTGGTTTACTGTTGACATTATGAGATAAAGGTTGTAAAATAGTAGTAGTATATAAATAGGAGAATATAGATATGAGACTGTTAACTCGTTCTGATTTTGATGGATTAGCCTGCGGTGTTCTGTTAAAACACTTAGGTGTAATTGACGAGTTTTTATTTGTTCATCCTAAGGATTTACAGGATGGCCTTGTTGAGGTAACAAAAAATGATTGCCTTGCAAATGTTCCTTATGTTAAAGGATGTGGGCTTTGGTTTGACCATCATGCAAGTGAATTTGAGCGTGGTGCTGCTAAAGACGGTTATGAGGGAGAATCCAGAATAGCAGATAGTTGTGCACATGTTATATATGATTACTATGGTGCTGACAAGTTCGAAGGCTTTGAAGAGATGCTAATCGGTGTTGACCGCGTAGATAGCGCAAAGTTAACCGAACAGGAGATATTAGATCCTCCGGGATGGATACTCCTTGGCTTTATTATGGACCCAAGAACCGGTCTTGGTAGATTTAGGGACTTTAGAATATCTAACCTTAAACTGATGGAAAAGATGATAGACTGGTGTGCCCATAAAACTATTCATGAGATACTAGAAGAACCTGATGTAAAGGAACGCGTAGAGCTTTACTTCGAGCAAGATAAGCTATTCCGTGAAATGGTAAAAGCCCATACTCGTATTGAGGGTAAGGTTATGATAACCGACCTTCGTGGAGTTGAAACTATATATGCAGGTAATCGCTTTCTTATCTATAGCCTTTACCCATCCGTAAGTGTGTCTGCATGGATTGTTGATGGTAGAAATCGTCAGGGGTGTAGTGTGGCGGTTGGACACAGCATTCTTGATCGAACAAGTAAGGTTA
>CAYJKW010000069.1:0-11320 GCA_964370765.1 uncultured Oscillospiraceae bacterium | reverse complement strand
TAGAGGAGCGCAAAAAACAGGGTGCAAGATGTATGAACTGTGGTGTGCCTTTCTGTGGTTCAGCTCTGCCACTTGCCGGAATGGTTACCGGTTGCCCGCTTAACAACCTAATTCCGGAATGGAACGACGAAATTTATAACGGAAGATTTTCACTTGGGCTTTCAAGGTTGCTAAAAACGAGTTGTTTCCCCGAATTTACCGGCCGTGTATGTCCTGCACTGTGTGAAAAAGCATGCATAAATGGAATGGATAACAATGCTGACGCCGTGAGCATACGTGATAACGAATTGTTTTTGATAGAGCATGGATTTGCCAATGGCGACATGGTTCCAAACCCGCCCACGGTACGCAGTGATAAAAAAGTTGCTGTTATCGGTTCCGGTCCTGCCGGACTTGCCGTTGCACAGCAACTTAACAAGCGAGGTCATACCGTTACGGTTTACGAACGCGACGATAAGTTTGGCGGCCTGCTAATGTATGGAATACCTAATATGAAGCTAGACAAAAAAATTGTCGAGCGTCGAATCGAGCTTATGAAGGCAGAGGGCATAACCTTTTTGTCTAATATGGACTTTGGTAAAAAACTAAAACTTAATAAGCTGGCTAGTAAGTTTGATGCTACTATTCTGTGTTGCGGTGCAAAAAAGGCACGTGATCTTCCGATAAAAAACAGAGATGTAAACGGTGTTTATTTCGCTGTGGATTTTTTGGCAAGCACCACAAAAAGCCTTATTGCAAACAACCTTACCGATAATAACTACATTAATGCTAAGGATAAAAATGTAATTGTACTTGGAGGTGGTGATACAGGTAACGATTGTGTCGGTACTGCTATACGACATGGTGCAAAATCGGTAGTGCAGATTGAGATGATGCCCAAGGCGCCCGATAAGCGCCTACCCACCAACCCTTGGCCGGAGTGGCCAAAGGTGTGCCTAACAGACTATGGCCAACAGGAGGCAATCGAGGTTTTCGGTGAAGATCCACGGGTGTACCAGACCACCATCAAGGAGATACTAGAAAAGGACAATAACATTGTTGGCGTGGTAACGGTTGGTGTAGAGTTTAAAGATGGCAAGCTTTGTGAAATTGATGGAACAAAGCGTACACTTGATGCAGATTTGCTATTGATAGCCGCTGGCTTTGTCGGATATGAAGAATACTCAGCAAAGGGTGTAAAAATACCTGATAAACTTAACACCTCTTACAAAACAGACACCACGGGAATTTTTGCATGTGGCGATATGAAACTAGGGCAGTCACTTGTTGTGTGGGCGATAGCAGATGGAATTAAATGTGCAAAAGAGGTAGATATATATTTATCAGATTTTTAAAAACTTAGTTTGTAATTATGATAAAAAAATGGTAAAATATAAATACACTAAATCATGAAAGGCTAAAAAAATGATAACTGCTATTGTAGGAACAAACTGGGGTGACGAAGGAAAAGGCAGAATGGTAGATCTACTCTCGAGTGATTATGATATTATCTGCCGCTATCAGGGTGGAAACAACGCAGGCCACACCGTTATAAACGAGCGTGGAAAGTTTATATTAAACCTTTTGCCATCCGGTATTCTGCGTGATACAACCGTTAACGTTATGGGTAACGGCATGGTTGTGGATGTAGAGCATCTGTGCACAGAGATTAAGTCCCTTACCGATAACGGCATAAAAATAACACCCGCAAATCTTAAAATCAGTAACAGGGCGACAATCTGTATGCCGTACCATGTTTTACAGGACTGCCTAGAGGAGGATAGATTACAGGATAAAAAGTTCGGCTCGACAAGGCGTGGCATCGCACCGGTATATGCCGACAAGTTTTTGAAAAAAACACTGCGTTTTTCTGATCTTTTTGACGAGGTTACTCTTAAAGAAAAGATTATCGATATTGTAGAATGGAAAAACATCACCCTAGATGGATACAATGCAAAGCCACTTAACCCCGATGATGTTTTTGAGCGACTTATGCAGAGCGCAAAACAGCTTCTTCCATTTATCACCGATGTTACCGTCTATCTTACACAGGCGATTAAAGATAACAAAAACATTATGTTTGAGGCACAGCTCGGCGCACTTCGTGATATTGATTTTGGAATCTATCCCTATACATCTTCATCCTCTACATTAGCGGCATACGCCCCGATAGGCGCAGGCATTCCCGGTGTTAAGTTGGAGCAGACTATAGGAATTATGAAAGCCTACTCTAGCTGTGTAGGCGAAGGACCTTTTACAGCGGAACTTTTTGGCAAAGAGGCAGAGGAACTTCGAGGTGTAGGCGATGAATTTGGCGCTGCAACCGGTAGACCACGCCGTGTAGGTGGATTTGATGTAGTTGCATCACGCTACGGTGTACAGATGCAGGGAGCTACACAGATAGCACTAACTAAACTTGACATACTTAGCTACCTTAAAAAAATACCGGTGTGTACAGCATACGAACTTGACGGTGAAATTATAAATGATTTTCCAACCGGTGATGCACTCGTAAAAGCAAAACCTGTGTATGAGTATATGGAAGGATTTGGTTGCGACATTTCAGGGTGCAGAACGCTTGAAGATCTTCCAAAACCTGCTATTGATTACATTCGGTACATCGAAAAACAGATGGGTTGCACGATAAAATATGTTTCGGTTGGCCCCGATCGCGAGAGCTATATAACACTTTAATTAAGGAGCTATTTCAGATGGATAATACCGTTCATGATGTATTAGAGTTTATAAATGAAAATGATGTAAAATTTATCCGCCTGGGGTTTTGTGATCCGTTTGGCGCTCATAAAAACATTTCTATTATGGCTGACGAACTTTCCGACGCCTTTGAAAATGGTGTAGTACTGAAAGGTAATTCTATAAAAGGGTTTGGGGTTGGTTCCCCACTACTTTTCCCCGACCCAACAACCTTAACCGTTCTCCCTTGGAGACCGGGTCCCGGTAGGGTGGTTCGCTTTTACTGTGACATTAAGGATTTAAATGGCAACGCCTGCTCTGGCGATAGCCGGCTAATACTAAAAAACATCTTAAAAGACTTTGAACGGCAAGGGCTACTTTGTAAAGTCGGTACCGATTGTGAGTTTTATCTTTTTAAAACCGATGAAGATGGTGAACCCACCTACAACACGCTTGACTTTGGTGGTTTTTGTGATATTGCACCGCGTGACAAGGGCGAAAATATCCGCCGTGAAATCTGCCTAAATCTTGAGGAAATGGGCTTACAACCGATGGTATCGCATCACGAAAAGGGCCCAGGGCAGAATGAAATTGATTTTAAATACAGTGATGCATTAAACGCTGCTGACAACTTTTTAACCTTCAAATCGGTTGTAAAGGCTATCTCGGCAAGAAATGGTCTTTATGCGTCCTTTATGCCAAAACCATTAAAAGACAAGGCCGGTAGTGGGCTTAGACTTAACATTTCTATATCGTCCAAAGCAAAAGCTGACTTTGAAAAACAAGCAGATAGTTTTATTGCGGGAATAATCAAAAAAGCCGTACAAATCACCATGTTTTTAAATCCGACCGTAAACTCTTACGACCGATTAGACACCCACGGTGTTCCCTCGGTAGCAACTACCGAAGATTGCATCGCTAGTCCATTCATAAAAATTGTGAAAAAAAGCAGTGATAAAATGTTGATAGAACTAAGCTCGCCTGATTGTACTATAAACCCATATCTTGCCTTTGCACTTATTCTTGGTGCCGGACTATATGGCATAGAAAATTCACTTGCATCAACGAATGTAAAAAGCGAAAGAAATCTACCGCAATCTTTGCAGGAAGCAGTAGAATTGGCGCAAAACTCGGCTTTTGTTGCCAGTACTGTGGGCTCGCAGCTTCTAGACACAATACTGTGCGAGAAGAAATTACAATGTAAAAAACACAGCGATGCACAGGATAAAGAAAGCTACATTACTAAAAATTGTTTTAACCTATACTAAGCAGTATAAAAAGCAGTACATTCAGCTACTTCAAAGAGAGGGGTGTGAGGGTATCGAAAGCGCGTTAATAGTTTCTGCAACAGATAAGGGCACAGTTTTTTTATCTGATATTTTAAAGGAGTTTTCGATAGAAAAAGTTGTACCCACCTCTACAGGACAGCAGGCAAGGCGCATGATCACAGAGCAGGATTTTGATCTGGTTATAATAAATGCTCCATTAAAGGATGAATCGGGCGAAAAACTTTCTCGACATATTATATCAAAGGAAATAAGTCAGGTTATTCTTATAGTAAAGAGTGATTACTATGATGAAGTATCAAGCCTTGTCGAAGATGACGGTGTAATTACCCTTGCAAAGCCCATTAATAAAAGTATGTTATGGTTTTCTTTAAAGCTTGCAAAGGTTGCACACAACAGAATGCGAAAAATGCAAAGAGAAAACTCAAAATTAGTAGAGAAGATAGCAGATATAAAAATAGTATCAAGAGCAAAAAGTTTGTTGATATCCTACCTTAACATGACAGAGGACGAGGCGCATAAACATATAGAGCGTGAGGCGATGGATGGTAGAGTTACAAGGCGTAGCGTCGCTGAGGGGATATTAAGAATGTATGAAAACAAGTGATAATTAAGAACAAAATTAATTAGAAGGAGGATGCGATGAATAACCGAAGATATCTTTTACTCGAAAACGGTATGGTTTTTGAGGGCAATGGATTTGGTGCACAGGGCGACGTTATCGGTGAAGTTGTCTTTACCACCGGCATGACCGGTTACCTTGAAACATTAACCGACCCCAGTTACCATGGTCAGATAGTGCTTCAAACCTTTCCTCTCATAGGCAACTACGGTGTTATATCCAGCGATCTTGAAAGTGATTCAATAGGTGCATCGGCATATATTGTAAAGCACAGGTGTCAGAATCCCTCTAACTTCCGTAGTGAAGGGGATATTGACACCTTTTTAAAGGCTAAAAACATAGTTGGCCTGTCCGATATAGATACAAGGGCACTGACAAAGATAATACGTAAAAATGGCGTCATGAACTGTATAATAACATCATCTAACCCGCAGTCAATAGATTTAGATACCGTAAAGGCATATAAAATAATCAGTGCGGTAAATGCTGTCGGAGTAAAGACACCGCAACTGTACAAAGCTAAGAATAAAAAACATACCGTAGCGCTACTTGACTTTGGCTATAAACACAATATTGTCAGAGAACTATTAAACAGAGGTTGTGACGTGCATGTACTGCCTGCAACAAGCACAGTTGAAGACATAACCAGCATAAAGGCAGATGGTGTTATGCTGTCAAACGGACCGGGAGATCCGGCCGAAAACACTGCAATAATAACCAATCTTAAAGACATATCCGAAAGTGGGATAACGATATTTGGCATCTGTCTCGGTCATCAACTTTTAGCATTGGCAAGTGGGTTTAATACCGAAAAGTTGACATTTGGTCACAGGGGTGCAAATCAACCGGTAAAGGACTTGACAACTGGAAGGGTGTATATATCAAGCCAAAATCATGGATATGCAGTCTGTAACGACAGCATAAATCCCGAGTATGCGCAGCTGTGGTTCGAAAACGTAAATGATAAGACCTGCGAGGGAATTATCTATAAAAAACTTAATGCTCGTTCCGTTCAGTTTCATCCTGAAGCGGCTGCCGGGCCACTAGACACCGGATTTTTATTCGATGAATTTGTAAAAAACATGGAGGCGAAACATGCCACTGAATAAAGATATAAAAAAAGTTTTGGTTATCGGATCCGGTCCTATAGTAATAGGTCAGGCAGCCGAGTTTGATTATGCAGGCACACAGGCTTGCCGTGTGTTGCGTGAAGATGGAATAGAGATAGTGCTTATAAACTCAAATCCTGCGACAATCATGACCGATAAAAACATTGCTGATAAAATCTATATTGAACCACTTACAATACCGACCGTAAAGCGTATAATCGAAAAAGAGCGTCCCGACAGTATATTATCCGGCCTTGGTGGACAGACCGGTTTAACACTTTGTATGCAGCTGGCAAAAGATGGATTTCTTGATCAGATGGGAGTGCGTCTACTCGGCTCTAATCCAACAACAATAGATAAGGCAGAGGATAGGCTGATATTTAAAGAAACAATGCAAAAAATAGGTCAGCCTGTGATTCCGTCCATCATCGCCACCCGTGTTGAGGAGGCGGTTGAATTTGCAAAGCTAAGTGGGTACCCACTTATTATCCGTCCCGCCTTCACGCTTGGTGGTAGCGGTGGTGGAATAGTAAACAACGAAAAAGAACTTATAGCTACAACGGAAAACGGCCTTGCACTTTCCCCAATAACCCAGGTGCTTGTAGAAAAATCCATTGCAGGATGGAAGGAAATCGAGTTTGAGGTAATGCGTGATGGCAACTCTAACACTATAACGGTTTGTTCGATGGAAAACTTCGATCCTGTGGGTGTGCATACCGGCGATAGCATAGTTATTGCACCTACCGTTACATTGTCCGATAAAGAATATCAGATGTTGCGCACCGCGGCAATGAATATTATTGACGAGCTTGAGGTTGTTGGTGGTTGTAACTGCCAGTTCGCCCTACATCCAACAAGTTTTGAGTATGCCGTTATCGAGGTAAACCCACGAGTTTCTAGGTCTTCTGCCCTTGCCTCCAAGGCCACCGGCTACCCCATAGCAAAGGTTGCAACTAAGATAGCAATCGGATATAACCTTGATGAAATAATAAATGCCGTTACCGGCACTACATATGCCGCCTTTGAACCAGCACTTGATTATGTTGCGGTAAAGTTTCCAAAATGGCCTTTTGATAAATTTGTCTATGCAAAAAAAGAGCTGGGCACCCAGATGAAAGCCACCGGTGAAGTTATGGCGATAGCCGATAGCTTTGAGGCAGCATTGCTTAAAGCTGTAAGAGGTGCAGAAATAGGGCTAACCGACCTCAACCTTCCAAGGCTAAAAGCCAAAAGTGATGCTGAGATAATGGACGAGCTTCAAAATATTACCGATGAACGTTTATTTGTTGTATACGAAGCATTATGCCGCGGCATAACGGTAGATGAGCTTTTCAAGCTAACAATGATAGACAGATGGTTTTTGTACTGCTTAAAAAACATCTTAGACGGATTCACAAATGGTAGCGACTTGTCCTATAAGATGGTGGACACCTGCGCCGGCGAATTCGAAGCGACCACACCCTACTTTTACTCTGTTTCCAATGGCGAAGAAGACGAGGCAGCAAGCTTTGTAGAAAAAAGCACAAAAAAACGCATTGTGGTACTTGGCAGTGGCCCAATTCGCATCGGTCAGGGTATCGAATTCGACTACGCTTGTGTGCATTGTGTATGGACTTTGAAAAAAATAGGCTATGAGGTTATTGTTATTAACAACAACCCAGAAACTGTTTCTACCGATTTTGATACTGCCGACCGCCTTTACTTTGAGCCGCTTTTTATAGATGATGTAATGAGTATCATTAATCTTGAAAAACCTGTGGGTGTAATAGTATCTTTTGGTGGAGGTACTGCAATAAAGCTTACAAAGCAACTACAGGAGCGCGGGGTGACCATTATCGGAACCTCTGCCGATAGCATAGACATATGTGAGGATAGAGAGCGTTTTGACGACCTTCTTGAAAGCCTTTCTATCAACCGACCAAAAGGTAGTTGTGTATTCACTACAAAAGAGGCAGTTGTTGCCGCAAATGATATAGGATATCCGGTTTTACTGCGTCCGTCCTACGTCCTTGGAGGACAAAACATGATTATCGCATTCAGCGATGAGGATGTTACAGAATATATGGATATTATTCTTAAGAACAAACAGGATAACCCCATATTAATAGACAAATACCTGTCTGGGCTTGAAATAGAGGTAGATGCAATATCGGATGGCACCGACATACTGGTGCCCGGAATATTGGAGCATATAGAGCGCACCGGTGTGCACTCCGGCGACAGCATGGCGGTATACCCCCCTGTTAACATAAACGATAACCTTTCAAAAAAAATATTTGATATTACAAAATCACTCTGTAATGCGCTTAATGTAATCGGACTTGTAAATATACAATATGTGCTTCATGATGGTGAGGTGTATATAATCGAGGTCAACCCGCGAGCCTCACGTACTGTGCCTTATATCAGTAAGGTTACCGGTGTTCCTATGTGCGATCTTGCAACAAGGGTTAGCGTAGGAGAAACATTACAATCGCTTGGATATGGCACCGAAATAGCCAAAATACCTCCGTACTTTGCCGTTAAGGTTCCGGTATTCTCGTTTGAAAAGCTGACCGATCTTGACACACATTTAGGCCCCGAAATGAAATCCACCGGCGAGGTGCTCGGAATAGGCAGAAACCTTGACGAGGCACTTTACAAAGGGTTAGTTGCAGCCGGATATAAGATGCACAAGGAAGGTGGAGTTTTCATAACTGTTCGTGATAGCGACCGTGTTGAGGTTTGTGAAATTGCACAGCGTTTTGTTAAACTTGGCTTTGAGCTTTATGCCACCAAGGGAACATCAAGGGCACTCAGAGAATATGGGTTATCGGTTGACAATGTAAACAAGATACATGAATGCAAAGAACATAACACAATATCGTTGCTTGAAAGCGGCAAAATAGCATATATTATTTCAACATCGGAGGGCGGCCGTGATCCGGCTACCGATGAAGTTAAGATGCGCCGAAAAGCCTGCACACTTGGTATACCTACCCTTACATCTCTTGATACTGCGGCGGCACTTGCAAGTTCGTTGCAGTCCGGTTACACAGAATACAACACTGAGATTATCGACATAAACAATCTAAGAGAAGTTCGTATGAAGCTGTCTTTTACAAAGATGCATGGCTGCGGCAATGATTATATCTACCTAAACTGTTTTGATAATGCAGCCACCGGTGGACATCTTCTTGAGTCACCTGAATCGCTTTCTATTTTCATTTCGGACAGACATTTCGGTGTAGGTGGGGATGGTGTAGTTTTGATAATGCAATCCTTAGTTGCCGATGCAAAGATGAGAATGTTTAACCTTGATGGAAGCGAGGGAAAAATGTGCGGCAACGCAATTAGGTGTGTTGCAAAATATCTGTATGATAATAAAATGATTGTTAAGGAAAACATGACCATAGAAACACTTTCCGGCATAAAAAAACTACAGCTTTTCACACAAAACGCACTGGTGAATTCCGTCAAGGTAGATATGGGCGAAGCGGAGCTTGAACCAACCTTAATCCCTGTGAAATTCGATGGGGATAAGATGGTTGATAAACCGATAACGGTCAGCGGAACGGTACATAATGTCACCTGTGTATCGATGGGTAACCCCCATGCAGTTATATTTGACTGGGAAGAAAACGTATCTCTTGAGTCTCTTGACATAAAATCTATCGGCTCAGCTATAGAGGTAAGCGACTATTTCCCCGACAAGGTCAATGTTGAATTTGCAAAAATACTGACAAAAAACCGTATTAAAATGCGTGTTTGGGAACGTGGCAGCGGCGAGACCTTTGCATGCGGCACCGGTGCCTGTGCAGTAGTTGTTGCAGCGGTCGAAAATGGCTACTGTGATAAAAACACCGACGTGACGGTAGAGCTGTTAGGTGGCGAACTAGTTATTAACTACGCCGATGACACCGTTTATATGACAGGTGAGTGTGTTAAAGTTTTTGATGGAATTGTAGAGGTATGATGAAATATATATTTGTTACCGGTGGCGTGGTATCCGGTCTTGGCAAAGGCATTACTGCTGCCAGTCTTGGCCGACTGCTAAAACAGCGCGGATTAAAGGTATCTGCACAAAAATTAGATCCATATATGAATGTAGACCCCGGCACAATGAGCCCGTTACAACACGGTGAGGTTTATGTAACCGATGATGGTGCAGAGACCGACCTTGACCTTGGGCACTACGAAAGATTTATTGATGAAAATCTTTCTAAACTCTCGAATTTAACATCAGGCAAAGTGTATTTCAACGTGCTGAACAGAGAGAGGCAAGGGGGCTACCTTGGCGAGACCGTGCAGTTTATCCCTCACATAACCGGTGAGATAAAACAGTTTATATACGATGGTGCAAAGCTGTCAAATGCAGATGTTCTAATAACCGAAATTGGTGGCACAACAGGCGATATTGAGTGCCAACCATTTCTTGAAGCTATACGCCAGATATCATTAGAGGTAGGTCCCAAAAACTGTCTTTTTATTCATGTTACCCTTGTTCCTTATCTAAAAGGTGGCGGCGAGCATAAGTCAAAGCCCACACAACACTCTGTCAAAGAGCTGCGTTCAATAGGAATAAATCCAAATATTATTGTCGCACGTGCGGACGAGACGATAAACCGCTCTATCCTAGATAAGATTTCTATGTTCTGCAACGTTAAGCCGGACTGCGTAATAGAAAATTTAACGCTTCCTTATCTGTATGAAGCGCCTATAATGCTACATGAACAGGGGCTGGACTTCGTTGTCTGTCGTGAACTTGAAATCGAGTGTGATGAATGTGATCTCACCGAATGGAATGAGCTAATTGATCGAATTAAGGCACCGAAAAAGACGATTAACATTGCAATTGTCGGCAAGTATATCGAGCTGCAAGATGCATATATTTCTATTGTAGAATCACTTCAACATGCCGGCTTTAACAGCATGCTAAAGGTAGGAATTAAATGGATAGATAGCGAAAAGGTAACCGCCAATAATATTGCTACACTTTTAGACGGTGTTGCGGGAATGATAGTTCCCGGCGGCTTTGGTGATAGAGGAATCGAAGGCAAGATTGAAGCATGTCGCTACGCAAGGGAACAAAATCTGCCGTTTCTTGGAATCTGCCTTGGAATGCAGGTTTCGGTTATAGAGTTTGCTCGTAACGTATGCCATCTTGAGGGAGCGAACTCTCAGGAATTCGATAACAAGGCTCAACACCCTGTTGTACATATTATGGAAAACCAGAAGAATATAAGCGATAAGGGCGGCACTATGAGGCTTGGTGCATTTCCCTGTGTCACAAAAAAAGGCAGCCTACTAAACACGCTTTATGCTTATGAAGAAATATCGGAACGGCACCGACACAGATATGAGTTTAACAACGATTATCGTGAAATAATGCAGAAAAACGGCCTTGTAATAAGTGGGTTATCACCGGACAAAACTCTTGTCGAGGCGGTGGAGATACCATCAAATGATTTTTTTGTTGCGGTTCAGTTTCATCCGGAGTTTAAAAGCAGGCCCAACAAACCACATCCATTATTTTTAGGACTGGTAAAAGCAGCAACTAAAAGGAGCAAGAATGAAGATTAATGAAAATTACCTAAATTTACAGCAAAGCTATCTTTTTTCGACAATTTCAAAAAAGGTCAATGAATATA
>CAYJKW010000068.1:0-12122 GCA_964370765.1 uncultured Oscillospiraceae bacterium | reverse complement strand
GACTCCACCAGCCGCTGGGCCGAGGCTCTTCGTGAGATGAGTGGACGTCTAGAGGAGATGCCAGGTGAAGAGGGTTATCCTGCATACCTAACCAGCCGCCTTGCACAGTTCTATGAGCGTGCCGGCCGTATTATCTGCGTAGGTAGTGATAACCGTGAGGGTTCGCTATCTGCTATCGGTGCTGTTTCCCCTCCAGGTGGTGATATCTCCGAGCCGGTTAGTCAGGCAACACTACGTATCGTTAAGGTTTTCTGGGGTCTTGATGCATCGCTTGCATATGCAAGGCACTTCCCTGCAATTAACTGGCTAAACAGCTACTCGCTATACATCGACCGTCTATCCCCCTACTACGAGGAGCGTCTTGGTGAGAGCTACTCTATCAACCGTAGCGAAACAATGAGGGTGCTACAGCTTGAGAGTGAGCTTAACGAGATTGTTAAGCTGGTAGGTATGGACAGTCTATCCCCTGATGACCGCCTAACCATGGAGGTTGCAAGGATGATGCGTGAGGACTTCCTACAGCAGAACGCATTCACTGACAGTGACTCCTATACATCCAGCGAAAAGCAGGCAGCACTTATTGCCCTGATATTAGAATTTGATGCCGCAGCACGTAAGGCTATAGCCGCAGGCGTTAATATCGATAATATTATTGCGGTTCCCTCCCGTGACGGTATTGGCCGTGCAAAGGATGCAGCAGAGGATAAATTTGCCGAGATTTACAACGGCATTGCAGCCGGATTTAAGGCAGAGATAGAAAAGCTAATTGAAGAAGCCGGAAAGGAATAGAACTGTTATGATGAGAGAATATCGTACCATCGGCGAGGTAGCAGGCCCTCTTATGCTGGTTAGTGGCGTTGAGGATGTTACCTACGGCGAACTTGGTGAGATTGAGCTACAAAACGGCGAAATACGCCGTTGCCGTGTACTGGAGATTGAGGGTAGTGATGCTCTTGTACAGCTGTTTGAAAGCAGTGCCGGCATTAACCTTAAAGATTCTAAGGTAAGGTTTTTAGGCCACGGCCTGGAGCTTGGTGTTTCGGGCGACATGCTCGGCCGTGTATTCGACGGTCTGGGCAAGCCAAAGGACGATGGTCCGGAAATCCTTCCGGAAAAACGCCTTGATATTAACGGCCAGCCGATGAACCCGGCAGCACGTGACTATCCAAACCAGTTTATCCAGACAGGTATCTCCGCTATTGACGGACTAAATACACTTGTTCGTGGACAAAAACTACCTATCTTCTCGGGAAGTGGTCTACCACATGCACAGCTTGCAGCACAGATCGCACGTCAGGCAAAGGTGCTTGGTGATGATGGTAACTTTGCCGTTGTATTTGCCGCAGTTGGTATTACATTCGAGGAATCAGATTTCTTCGTTAACGACTTTGCAAAGACAGGCGCCCTATCCCGTGCAGTTTTATTCCTAAATCTTGCAAACGACCCCGCTATTGAGCGTATTTCTACACCTCGTATGGCACTAACAGCCGCCGAGTATCTAGCATTCGAAAAAGATATGCATGTTCTGGTAATTATTACCGACATTACAAACTATGCAGAGGCACTTCGTGAGGTTTCGGCCGCACGTAAAGAGGTTCCCGGCCGTCGTGGATACCCCGGTTATCTCTATACCGACCTTGCAACAATGTACGAACGTGCCGGCCGTCTAATCGGTAAAAAGGGTTCAATTACCATGATTCCGATTCTTTCCATGCCGGAAGACGACAAAACTCACCCGATACCCGACCTTACCGGCTACATCACCGAGGGACAGATTATTATCTCTCGTGATCTATACCGCAAAGGCCTAACACCTCCTATCGATGTTCTACCATCACTATCCCGTCTTAAAGATAAAGGTATTGGCGAGGGTAAAACACGTGAAGACCATGCGAACACCATGAACCAGCTGTTCTCGGCATATGCAAGGGGTAAGGATGCTAAAGAACTTATGACAATTCTTGGTGAAGCCGCCCTAACCGAGGTGGACAAGAAGTTTGCAAGGTTCGCAGACGAGTTTGAAAAGATGTATGTAAGTCAGGGTTATGATGTTAACCGCAGTATCGAGGAAACATTAGAGATCGGCTGGAAGCTACTTACAATTCTTCCCAAGAACGAGCTTAAACGTATTAAGCAGGAGTTTATTGACAAATACTATCCGCAGGAAACGCTTTAAGATACAAACGTTAAGGAGTACAAGTGGCAAGACTTAATGTAAACCCGACCCGTATGGAGCTATCTCGCTTAAAAAACAGCTTGAAAACAGCCACAAGGGGCCATAAGCTGTTAAAGGATAAGCGAGACGAGCTTATGAAACAGTTTTTGGAGATTGTTCGCCAAAACAAGGAGTTACGCCGTAAGGTTGAGGCCTCGCTTGAGCAGGCATCGGCCGGCTTTGCCTCTGCATCCGGTAACATGAGTCCGGAAAGTCTGGAGCAGGCCTTGCTTTACCCAAAGCAGAGTATATCCATTGCAGTTAGCTACCGTAACATTATGTCGGTTGATGTACCTCAGTTCGAGGTAAAGGCAAAAAGTGACCGTCCCGGGGAGATTTATCCCTACGGTTTTGCAAACACATCCGGTGAGTTGGATGATGCTGTGCTTGCCCTATCCGAGATAATGACCGACCTACTACAACTTGCCGAGATTGAAAAGGCGGTTGAGCTGTTGTCTATCGAGATTGAAAAGACACGTCGTCGTGTTAACGCCCTTGAATATGTTACTATTCCAAGGTATATCGAGACAATACGCTACATCACAATGAAACTTGACGAGGCCGAGCGTGGAAACCTAACAAGGCTTATGAAGGTTAAGGACATGATGGTAGAGGAAGCTATGCGCAAGGCAAGAGAGCGTACCGAGAAACTACTACAGGCAGAATAAATAAAAACAAATATTTTTAATTGTGAAAAGTAAATGTAAGTCCGGCTAATACTATTTATTATGCCTATATTAAGCTATCATTTGCTTTTCACTTTATTTTAAAAGGGGTACAATGGACTTTCAAATTATTACAGATAGCTCAAGTGATTTATCTGCAGATTACTTTACCGATGACAAGATAGGATTTGATATTGTTCCGCTTACCATAAATGTAGGCGAAAATGAGTATGTAGACAACGATTCGATCGATAAAAATATAATGCTTAGCGACCTTGCAACAACAAAGGGCAAGGCCAGTTCATCCTGCCCGTCACCACAGGCATGGGCTGATGTTTTTAAACGTGCACAGAACACATTTGCTGTCTGCATCTCCTCTAAACTATCCGGCACATATAACTCTGCACTACAGGCAAGGGATCTTGTCCTTAGTGAGTTTCCTGATAAAAAGATATATGTGGTAGATACCCTTGCAGCTGCAGGGACAATGATACTTGCTGCCGAGCGTTTAATGCAGTCGCTAAAGCAGGGTCTTAGCTTCGAGGAAACGCAAAGGAATATTGATGAGTTTATAAGGCAAAGAACCCTTATATTCTCCCTCGAAAACTTTAATATGCTAATTAAAACAGGTAGGATGAATAAACTTGTAGGGCTTACCGCAACAGCACTTGGAATTCGTGCAATTGCAAGGGCAGAAAACGGTAGCATTAAGGTTGTGGATAAAGCAAGGGGCACCCAAAAAGCCCTTGAAAAGATTGTGGATTTAATGGAAATACTTAAACCCGGCTTTAAATTTTTAGATGCACCACAGATTATAATTAATCATTGTAACAACTCCGAATCGGCAGAGATGCTTCGCAAACTAATTATGGAACGGTATGAAAGGGTAACGGATGTGCGCCTTTTTGAAACAAAAGGGTTATGCTCATTCTACGCCTCAAACGGAGGGCTGATTCTATCTTATTAAAATATGTTGAAACGATTCTTTAAATCAAAACAGTACAGTGATGAACTGCCTGCCGTTGTACGTACAAGGCAGGGTTTCACAATCGACTATGTTGTACAGTTAACAACATTAAACGTCTGCTCCGGCATCTATCTTGCCGGTCTGTTAAAGTTTATGGGAATATCAACCTCCATGAATGGCACGGTTTTAGCCCTGCCCATTCTTGGAGGTTTGTTTCAAATTGTAGGCCCGATACTGCTTTCAAATATAAAAAACGATAAGCCATTTTTAATAATGGGCAGCTTTATAGGCAAGCTATGTCTTGCCATTGTATTTTTTGCGCCGATAATTTTTGGCAGTAGTATACCGGGCGCTATCTTTGCAATAGGAATATTTGCCTTAGGTCACGCAACATTATCAACCATAACACCTGCAATTAATAACTGGCTTATGATTGTTACACCAATGCATAAAAGAAGTGCATTTTTTACATTTCGGGAACGTGTAGGCCTTGCATCAATGGCAATAGCCATGTTAATAGGTTCGGCAATGCTTGATATATTTGTAACACCGGAGCAACAGCCTATAGGATTTGCAATTATCGGAGCCGTTTTGGTGCTATACAGTGTGGCCGACCTAGTTGCAAAATATGTACAAACCCAATATGCCGGCGGGATCTAAACTTACGCCTAAATTAATGGCAAAGATGTTTACATCTAAGGATGTATTTAAGGTATTGGCACTTACCGTATTATGGCATTTTGCAACACAGGTGTGGATACCTCACAATAACATCTATATTCTCGATGTTTTGGGGGTTAGCTACTCCCTTATGGGTGTTATGAGCACCGTATCATCGATAGAAAAGATTGTGCTTATGGTGGTGTGGGCAAGGTATACCAGCCGAACCAGCTTTGAACATAGCTACTTTACATCAATGGGTGTATTTATGGTAAGCTGTTTAATGTATATATTCATAACACCGCAAAATGCAAATGTAATGATAGTACTTCAACAGCTTGTAGGGTCGGTTGCATGGGCAATACTGGCACCTGCACTGTTTAATATCCAGTACGACAGCCTATCCGGTGATGATAAGGTATTAAAGATGGGCGTTATCGGTGGTCTATCCGGTATGCTGGGCTTTTTAATATCGATGCTTGGCTCACAGATTATAACCTCTGTCAACAATGTGGGTGGCCTATTAGGACTAGACGGTCAAAAGGTTGTAATAGTATTAGGGGGCATTGCATCGCTTGCGCAGATGATATTTTTATATTTCGGTTTTATCCCCAAGGACAAGCGTCCCAAAATATCGGATTATACCGGTGTAGTAGTAGCATTTATGAAGAGTATAAACACATATCTAAAAAACCGTTCTAACAGAAAAAAATACCGCTCAGAACGATGGATACATTAACATTATTATAAAAAAGGAGTAAGATAATGAACGAAACAATTAACAGCCTTATGATGCGCCGTAGTATGCGTAACTTCACAGATCAACTACCCACCGAACAGCAACTTGATACTATTCTACAGGCAGGGCTACGTGCACCAAGCGCCATGAATCTACAGTGCAACCATATAACCGTTATTAAGGATCCCGCCATAATATCAGAGCTTAACCTTGGTGTTCGCTCCAAGATGGATGGGGATGCAATAAAGCGCATGAGCGAACGCTGTGGTACCGATGATTTTTCAATCTTTTATAAAGCCCCCTGCGTAATGCTGATAAGCAGTAACTTTGAACTTAAGGACTATAATAATGTCGATATAGGCATTACAATCTCAAATATATGCACGGCTACAGAAGCTGTTGGCCTAAACAGCTGTATAATAGGAATGGTACGTATGTTCTTAACTACCGATGATAGCGCATCTTTTGTTGCAAAACTTGGACTACCAAAGGGTCAGGTACCGGTAATTGCGGTTGCAATAGGCCACGGCTGTATGGATATGCCAACGCCTGCAATTAACGAGGGTAGATATAACTATTTATAAACCACACCTTTATTTAAAATAATACTACAACACAGGGTAGGCAATCACCTAGCTTCACTTTGAAAAGCAACCGCTTTTCCTATAATTCTAAACTTAGTGCCCTGTCTTGTATTTATAACTATATCACTATAACTTGAATTTTCGGGGCGCAGTACAACTGTGTCCCCGTATTTATAATATCTTTTTAACTCGATCTTATCATCTATTAAAACGACTGCAATCTCGCCCTGATCAACAAGTCCCTGCTTTTTAACAAAGACTGTATCCCCTGCCCTGATAAATGCACCCGTCATGCTATCATCATCTGCCGTAATGGCAAAATCTACATTAAGCCTGTGCCCGGCTTGCACACACATCTTTATATTTTGTTTTTCAAAGCATAGTTTACCATCAACTACGCTACTAACTGCCGGAACATCCTTCTGCTCCGCTGCTAAGTTGCCGTTCGTAATCGTTGTTTTCGGCAACAGGTCATCCCACCCCATTAGGTAGGAGGGGGTCACATCAAGCACATCGGCAAGAAGTTCCACCTTATCGGACGGAATATTAGATATAACACCTGTCTCGTATCGATGTACAGTCTGCCGGCTTGTGCCTAACCTTTTGGCAATTTCTTCTAAGGTGTATCCAAGCTCCCGACGTCTAACTTTAATATTATTAGCTATAGACATATTTACCTCACAAGCGTTTTGTACTACTATTATATCACTTTTCACTTTATATGCAACATTTTTTCAAATATTTTCGTAATATCACTTGACAAGTAACAAGCCAAGGTGTATGATTGTGTTACACAACAAGTAACAACAAAGGAGGTGCTTTTTGATAAACACAGCTAAACTTAAATGCGTTATTGTGCAAAAAAAGATGTCTCATGCAGTGGTTGCAGCGGCTATAGGGGTAACTCTACCAACATTTAACAAGAAAATGACACGTGGTGTTTTTGGCGCAAAAGAGATACATACAATGGCACAATTACTGGAAATTGAAAATCCACAGGATGTTTTTTTTGCAAAGTTTGTCACATCATAAGTTACAAAATTTATCGTTAATTGTCTAATTTTGTAAAAATATATTTATTATCGAAAGGACTATTATTATGGCAGGATTGTTAAATACAAACAGCACAGTAAACACCGGTATTACTAAGGTAATGGTTACCGAGCTAAGGCGGCTTGATGTAAGGGAGATAAACGATAAATTAAACCAAATAATGGGCAGCAATAAATCAGACAGCTGTACAAGAAAATGCCCAACCAGCGAAAAAACAGTATATAAAGATAGGTTATATCTTGCAAAGCGCAGGGGTGACCCCCTTGTACTAAGGGTGGTGGTAGATGGCAACTGTAGCTACTGTAAAAGGCTTGTAAATCTTAGGTGGGCGGCCTGCCCCTACTGCGGTAACGGAAAAAGGCTTCCTAACGGCAAAGAACAATAGTATGGGTTGTTACATAGGTGGTTGTGGGCTGGAAAACGCATCCTGCAAGGGGTGCGTAAATCAACAGGATACACGCCCGCTTTATGGTGCGGTAATATATACAGCTAACCCTTATAATAATTTGCAACAGGAGGTTTTAGATGGCACGTCCACTAAAGAGCGGGATTGATTATTTTCCGTTGGATGTAGTGCTAAGCGACAGATTTGAGCTTATAGTGGCAAAGTATCGTTCGGATGGCTTTACTGTATTAATACGGCTTTTTCAGCATATATATTCCGGCTACGGCTATTACTGCGATTGGAACGAGGAAACATGTATGCTTTTTTCCTATAAAAATGGATTAAATAATAGTATCACCGAAAAGATAGTGGATAGCGCCGTTACGCGTGGTATATTTGATTCGGCAATCTACAACAGTTTAGGCGTGCTTACATCAAGAGGAATACAGCGGCGTTACTTCGAGATTGTAAGCCGCAGAAAAATCCTATGTCTTAGAAGGGAGCTACTGCTTATAGATGTTGTAGCTAGCTGTAAAAATGTTGTCATTAACTTTGTAGATGATGACATTAAAGCAAAAGATGCCGGCATTAATCCCCAAAGAAAAGTAAAGAAGAGTAAAGCAAAGCAAAGTAGAGTAGAGTGTAGTATAGTAGCTTCCCCTACCCTACTGTCGCCCGAATTATCAGATACCCCAAGCCTACAGCAGGTCACGGATTACTGTAAAAGCAGAAGAAGCATGGTAGACCCACGGCGATTTTACGAATATTTTTCTGAAGGGGGCTGGCGTGATAGTAATGGCAAAAGGGTAATAAACTGGAAACAAAAGCTGATTACATGGGAAAAACAGGACGGTACGGCCATTGATAAGCCACCCGATGTTATGCAAAAAAGGCTTACGGTACCGGATTTTAACAGGACTAATAAAGTATAGGAGGAGGGCAGATATGAACGATCACTTTTTAGATGCCGTAGCGGCCTTAATGAGCAGCGAAACCTCAAGAATAATGTCACGCAAAACAGGACTATCAAGGGAGAAGGTGAGAAGAATAACAAAGGCGATGTCCTTTGTAGTTGACTGGAAGCTATTAACAGCCCTCGATTCACTTGGATACAGTATTGTACTACATAAAAAAGGTGAGGGAGGTTTAAACAAGTAAAAAAATATTTATTTGTGATAAAGCGGTGAAGATAATCTATTGATTGAAGTCGATTTTTAGGCTATAATATAGCTAATATCACAGCAATATGTGGTATGCATATATAACAAGGAGACACCATGAAAAAACTACTTTTAATTGCTGCTGCTACAGCATTAACAATAGCCTTTACCGCATGTGCACCGGCACAGGACGTAACTACTCAATCCACCCCACAAAGCCAACAGCCCATCGAAGAAGAGTTGGTTCCTACCGTCCCACAACCTGAGGCAGCAACATCTACCGACACCGATACCGATACCACACCGGATGAAGAACCAACGGCCGAAACTGCACTATCTGCAATGAACAGTTTTAATATCTACGGCGAGACAGTAACCGCTGAATATTTTGCACAAAACGAACTTACCTTGGTTAATGTATGGGCAACATGGTGCCCCCCCTGTATAGCCGAGATGCCAACGCTTGCCGATATTCATAGCCAATATTCCGACCAAGGCTTGGGCATGATTGGCGTTGTAACAGACCTTGTGGCACAGGATGGCAGCCTAGATGAATCAGCAGTCGAGGCGGCACACACCATCGCAACATCATCCGAAGTCGAATTTCACAACCTACTTGTAGACGAAGCTATCTTTAACAGCCTTCTACCTAATGTACAGGCGTTCCCAACAACATTTTTTGTTGATAGTAAGGGCAATATCGTAAGCGAGGCATATGTAGGTGCAAGAAGTGAGCAGGAATGGGCCGAGGTTGTAGAGACCGAGCTTGCAGCATTGGAGGGATAATGCAAAAATACAGGACGATAATAGCTGTAGTAGTTGTATTACTCGGCGTACTATTTATCGCACTGGGCGTAGCCGGTGGCGAAGTAGCCGGCATTTTACAAAAATCTACCCGCATCTGCCTTGAATGTGTGGGGATAGGCTAATGGGTAGATTTAGGGTAGCCATACAATCGCTATGGGCTGTTATTACAAACGGTTATATTGTAGGCTTTTTTACCGGCAGAATATATGATGGTAATCTAAAATCTCTTTGTGTACCGGGCATGAACTGCTATTCCTGCCCCGGTGCGCTTGGCAGCTGCCCTATCGGCTCGCTACAAGCATCACTTGGTGGGCGTGGTCATAACATCCCCTACTATGTTGCAGGTTTTTTAATCGCAGTCGGTGCAGTTTTTGGCAGGTTAATCTGCGGTTTTTTATGTCCATTCGGCCTTATTCAGGACCTACTACACAAGATATCATTCCCAAAAAAAATTAAAACATTTAAGCTTGATATGCCGCTTAGATACCTTAAATATATAATACTTATTGTCTTTGTAATACTATTACCGATGTTCCTTGTAGACTTTACAGGATTAGGTCAGCCCTACTTTTGTAAATACATCTGCCCTGTAGGCACATTAGAGGCCGGAATTCCGCTAGTATTAACCAACAAAGGCTTGCAAAACAGCATTGGTTTATTGTATACTTATAAAAACGCAGTACTGCTAATTACCATTATTGCCTCGATAATAATTTATCGACCATTCTGTAAATACATCTGTCCTTTGGGTGCAATATATTCCCTTTTTAACAAGATATCTCTTTTTAGGATGTCCTGTAACAAGGGTCGCTGTATTGATTGTGGACGTTGTGAAAAAACCTGTGATATGCAGCTTGACCCAAGGAAGGATGCCAACCATCCGGAATGTATTCGCTGTTTAAAATGCGAATCCATCTGCCCCAAACAGGCAATAACATATGGAATAAAGCAGGAAGAAAGGACTATTACAAAAGGTGCATAGATGAAAACAATAATTAATGTTGAAAAACTACTTCGTATTAATCAGCTTGTCTTGGTGGTAGGCGGGGCACTATATGCTATGCTTTATCTTATACAGGCAGAGTTTATTATGGCCGTTGCAATAATAGTATGTGTTGCGTTATTCATTCCCGGGGTAGAAATTCTTAAAAGAAAGGGTTGTATTACCCAGTGTATAAGTATAATCACCTTTGTACAGCTTGGACTTATATTGGCTTTTGGCGTTATTTCGGGTGACCTTGCCGCAAGTTTTGCACTTGCAGTATCTGCACTAACATTTACCGGCCTTTACTATGTACAAAAGCTACTTGTCATACAGTGGATAGCCACAAATATTGTCTTTGCGGTATGCTTTTTGTTTGGCGAAACCTTTTACGGACCGGTAGGAACAGATTTTATCCTGCGTGGTTTTATGGGGTTAAACTTTAGTGTACTGTTTGTATACTTTCTTGTAAAGTGGGGTGTAACCTCCATGAAAAACAGTGCCGAAAAAGAGGCACACGCTAACGAGTTGGTCCTTAAGGTCGAGACCGAGATGGCGGAAAACCAAAAAATAACAAAGCGCCAACAACAGATAGTAGCCGATGTGAGAAAGCGTACCGAAAGCCTTCAAAATACAACGGCCAGAATGTCGGATGTAACAAATATCATAAGCGCCGGTGCGGCTAACCAATCCACAATCATTGAGCAGCTTGCAGTGCGCAGTGTTGACATAAGTACCGAGCTTAAAGGGGCAAGGGATAAAACCATAGAGTCACGCAACACAGCGATGCAGAGCGTTGAAAAACTAAGGGAAAATCATGAGCATATGTCACAGCTCGTGGACTCTATAAACGAGAGTGAAAAGGCAAGCGAAAAGATTATTAGTATTATAAAAAGCATAGAGGATATAGCTTTTCAGACAAATCTACTTGCACTAAATGCATCGGTAGAGGCTGCACGTGCAGGGGAGGCCGGCCGTGGTTTTGCCGTTGTAGCAGAGGAGGTTCGCAACCTTGCCGTACGTAGCTCTGAGGCGGCGACAAGCAGTGCAACACTTGTAAATTCATCAATAGCCAGTGTACAAAACGGTGCAAAGCTTGTAACTATAGCTGTCGATAACATGAACGAGGTAGTGGAATATTCTTCATCGGCCGCTGACATCGCAACCGAGATAAACGACCTTATGAGTGTACAGGTGGATAATATCGATGCATTTTTATCCGAGATTAACAGTATCGAGCAGGAGATCATGCAGACATCCGGTACGGTAGTGGAATCAACCTCAATTGCGGATGAGATATCCGGCGAAATATCCAATATAAATAGATCTATCGCAGGTCTAAGCTAAAGCGCAAGCAACACAGCAAATACAGCTTAAAAAGGTTGCCGATATACATTGTATCGGCAACCCTTATAGTTTTAAAATATTTATTATGGAGAGTTTATGGATCGACTTAGAAAATTTATGATAGGAAGATACGGCAACGACAAGCTTAACCTTGTGATTATGGCAGTAGCGCTGGCGCTATCAATCTTTGGGATGTTAACCGATATATCGATTTTGGCCTTTATAGCCTACATTTTTCTTGGGGTGGCTATCTTTCGCACACTATCAAAAAACATCTATAAAAGGGTGGAGGAAAACCGTAAGTTTTTAAACTTTTTTACACCGATAGAAAAACGTGTAATGTCCGACTTTAGGGTACTAAAAGGCGAGAAAGACTATAAGTATTTTCGTTGCACCTCCTGCCAACAGGAGGTAAGGGTTCCACGCCGTAAAGGCAAGGTAGAGATTACATGCCCACGTTGTAAAAATACATTTGTAAAAAAAACGTAGCTTTTCCCCCCTTAAAATCACAGCTTCTCAAGGCAGGTAACCGATGAAAACATTTTTTCCGATTCCGCT
>CAYJKW010000067.1:0-12217 GCA_964370765.1 uncultured Oscillospiraceae bacterium | reverse complement strand
ATTATTTGTGCATAATAATTTCACATGTTGTTGATTTTCTAGATATAATTTGGTACAATGATATTATATTACAACACAATCCTATTAATGCAACTATTCAAACCTACAAAAGAGATTATCGTTGGGCACCAAAATAGTTAGGAGTAGATATGAAGACGCTAGTACACTGGCTGGACAATGCAACTATCAGAAAGAAGTTTGTTCCGCTACAATGTTTTGTCATTGTTAATGTATTGATCATTAGCTTGTTTTCATTTTTTTCAATATTTGCAGTTAACCTTTCGTCACAAAGAATAATTGATGAGAATGTTAGAAACAAAGAAGCTTTAAATGCTATTATAAGAAATATGTATGTTTGTCGTGTGCTTGGTAGAGATATTTTGTTTGCAGTAGACGAAGAAATAAAAAATGATTATTATGATGATTATATAACTGCATTTAACGATCTTGATTACAGGATGGATGAATTTTCCGAACACCTAAGTGGTAGCCAACTAGATGAGTTTAAAAGAATTATTGAAGAAAAGAATGTTTACAAAGAAAGCATGATTCTATCATCTGATATATGGATCGGTGGTGGCGACTATGATGATGCGCTATACGCACTACAGGTTGTAACACCTATTGCGAATGAGTTCTTCGGAAGCATTGACGTGTTTTTGGCAGAAGAAGAACGCTTGATGAACAAAGCACTTGACATAAACGATGGACTTGTATTAACTATATTAATTTCCGGTGTAATTATCTGTCTTGCAATAGTTTTAGGTGTTGTGTTCTTTGTAAACTTTTTCTCAAAACATATGAGCTTAAGCTTGGTAAGACTTGAAAAGTCCATGTCGCAAATTGCAGAAACAGGTAATATGAAGATAGAGATATCACCTGAGCTTTATACAGACGATGAGGTTGGGCGTATTGCTAATGTTGCAAATAAAATGAAAACAATGCTGTTAAAATACTCATACAATGACACCTTGACAGGTGGTTATAATGCAAAAGCCTATCATGATGAGCTTATTGAACTCTTTAAGGATGAAAATGAGGCTAAAGATACCTGGTGTATTGTTGCTGATATGAACAACCTAAAACTCATCAACGATACTTTAGGTCATATGGAGGGGGATGAAGCTCTAAGAAATTCATATCATGCACTAAATATGAATTTTGGAAAATTTGGTAAAACTTTCCGTATTGGCGGGGATGAGTTTGTTTCGATATTACATGGTTGTACAAAAGAAGATATTGATTCGATGATTTCATCGATTAACAATCAAATAGACACGGTAAATAGAAGTTTAGAACACAGATACTCACTTGCAATAGGATATGATCGGTTTGTTGGAAAAACTTTACAGCAGTTTAATGAGTTTTTTAAAGCTGTAGATAAAAAAATGTACGATAATAAAATTGCAAGTAAGCAGGCCCGAATAAGCGCAAGGGTAGATGTAGAATACCCTCCTAAAATTCAGTGAGTAAATAACGAACCGAAAAAGGGTTAAACAATATGAATGCATCTGTTAATGAGAGTCCACTTGTTGATATAAGATTTAACATTAAGAGTTATGAACAATTTCTCATAGATAATAAAGTTTACAAATTTAATAAAATCTGTATGACAGAGGTTATTAATGCAGATATGATGATTGCCTGTTTTGATGAAGAAAAATACTACAGAACAAGCTCTGAAATACTTGCAATGGGAAATGATGCGTATAAACAGATGGGAATAGATCATCTTGTTCATGTATATATACATTCCTATAAAACATTTATGGCCGTTACAAATGATGATATGAGTGATAATGATTTCTATCAACTCATGAAGGCAAACCATCAACAGTACGAGGTTATAAGGGGGCAACAAACAGGACTTAGTGGTGTGTCACGCTTTGCAATTGCATTTGGTGATGACCTTGTTAATCGGTGCATGAGTGCTTACTATGTTAACAGGGATATACAACATAATTTTATTGAAGTAGCTAATGAGAAAGAACTACTTCAGGAAGAGCAAGAGGAACATTTAAAGATTTTTGATATACTTACCTATGCGCTAGAACATGACGGGGTAGTACCATATTTCCAAGGAATACGTGACAATACGTCAGGTGAAATATGTAAATACGAAGCATTAATGCGCGTGATAGATAAAGATGGTACAATATATGCGCCGGGATTCTTTTTAGATCAATCCAAAAAATTAAAGATGTATCTTTCACTTAGCAAGACGTTGATAGATAAGTCTTTAAGGTGTTTTGCAGGCAAAGAAAGCGAAGTTAGCATTAATCTTTCATTATATGATGTTCAATCGGATGATTTTAGAACCTGGTTCCTAAACAGGCTTAAGGAGCACCCTGACACCTCGAAGGTTACGATTGAATTTGTAGAAACAGAGAACTATAGTAAAAACAATGAACTGTTTGAATTTTTAATAGATACAAGAAAGTTAGGTTGTCAAATTGCAGTGGATGACTTTGGTGTCGGTTTTGCAACATACACCTCAATTATAACCTTAAAACCCGATATAATCAAAATCGATGGTGATATAGTCAAGAAATTGGTCGATAGCGAGGATAGCAGGCTTATTTTAGACTCTATATGTTATATGTCCAATTTAATAGGAGCTGATACAGTTGCGGAGTTTGTCGAAAACGCAGAAATCCAAGATATAGTAATGAATCATAATATTACTAGGTCGCAGGGATATTACTATGCAAAACCAGAAGCATACGAAAATCTTAGTATCAAATAACCTTATATGTACAACAGGCTTCTTTTTTAGAAGCCTGTTTATTTTTTGGAATATACACAAAAAACAAACAAATTTGTTGTAATTTTTATTGTTTTATGTTATTATTTTACTATTGTTGGAAAGTTATCTATAATATTTTTATGAGGGGTACGGTTATGCATAGGCCGGATTTTAGAAAAGAGGAAATAATATTATGTATACTTCGCAGTTTATCGGTAGGTGTTTTTATAACTATAACGATATTGGCAATGCATCTTGTAGATAATGCTATCTTTATTACTTCATTAGCAGCTACAACATTTATAGTATTTACCTTTCCAAAAGCACAGTCGGTTAAACCTCGTTTTGTGATAGGGGGCTATGTATCTGCTGCTCTTTTTGGGATTCCGGCTTCATTAGTATGTGTAGCATACGAGGTATCCTATCCGATTTTGATATTGCTATGTGCGTTAGTAGTTTTTCTTACAACACTATGTATGACAATTTTTGATTTTGAACATCCGCCTGCGGCAGCCTTCGCAATCTCACTAGTGCTTGCCGACAACGCTATTACAATTTCAGTACTTGCATTAATATGTGTTGTAGTATTATGCATAATAAAAAAACCGCTCGCTATATTTATGCTTAAAATATCTCGTAGTTTTAAAAAAAATAAAACAATATAAAAAAGATACTGTCAAATTGACAGTATCTTTTTTTGATTTACTAAAATTATTCAGCGTCTGTTGTCTCAGAATCAGCAGTCTCTTCCTCTGTAGCATCGGCATCAGTTGCTTCTTCCTCTGTAGCGTCAGCGTCAGTTGCATCTTCCTCTGTAGCGTCAGCATCAGTTGTTTCTTCTTCTGTAGCATCAGCATCAGTTGATTCCTCTGTTGTTGCTGAATCATCAGTTGAAGCATCTTCCTCTGTAGCCTCATCGTCTGTAGTTGCATCGTCGGTAGCTGCATCGTCGGTTGTAGCCTCAGATGTTACAGCTTCAGAAGTTGCTGGTGTAGATGAAGTAGAGTCTTCGCTACATGCTACTAAAGATAGTGCAAGTATTGCAGCTAGTGCAATTGTAATTAGTTTTTTCATAATAAATTACCTCATAAAAATGTTTACTTTTGATTTTTCGATTAGGTCATTCCCTAACCGTGACCCAATAATACCACGGGAAAAAAGATAAGTAAATACGTTTAGAGGTACTGTAATTCTATTGTGACAACGCGTGCACATAGTTAACAATATAAAAATAACAATTGGATTTATTTTGTGCTGTTTTTCTTATTACCGTTATGTAGTGACAATGTATAAAGTCTATAAAACGGCTTAAACATTAGCTTTTTGAATAAAATTACAAAAGAATGAACAAATATTACAACAGGTTACAATCGACAAAAAGTTTGTATTTTTTAGTGCAAATCGACAAGGTCAAAGTTTTATTGCACACCAGCGACCCTTTTTAAACCTGATATAGTTGAAAAACAAGCGTCCTGCTTGATCTATTATTACACTTATCCAAGCCCCTATCAGTCCCCACCCCATTGTGTAGCATAAGAAAAATGATAATAAAGGACGTACAATCCCAATAAAAACAAATGAAACATATGCTGTGTACTTTGCATCGCCTGCACCACGTAGACAACTTGCGTATATTATCTGAGTAATCTGCAAAAATACAATAACTGATATAAGATTTGTAATTATTGCTCCATATGCTAAAATGTCCTCTCTTTCAGAAAAAAGTCTGAAAATATCTACACCAAATATTGCATATATAACGGCAAGGATAGCCGATATATAAAGTCCAACACGCTGGCAAACTGCCCCATATGCTTTTGCAAGATCGGCGCGCCCTTCGCCAAGACTTCTTCCTACAAGTGCTATAGCCGCAACAGATAAACCGTCGGCGGCCGAGAAAGATACTGTCATAATATTATGACCAATTTGATGTGCCGCAAATGCTATGGTGCCAAGACTGGCTGCGATTACGGTAAATATAAGAAAGCCGAATCTTAGGAAAATCTGCTCGGCAAAGGTGGAGCCCGCAATCTTGTAGATTGTCTTTATTGTTGGTAAATCGAAATTAAAAAAATTAAGGTTGGTTATAGATACAAAACTTTTACCAGGTAGTACAGATCGAACCGACATTACCATTGCGGCAACTGTACCAAGTACTGTGGCAATAGCGGCTCCGGTAACGCCAAGTGCTGGAAACCCTAAGTTACCACCGATTAATAGCCAGTTGAAAACTAGGTTAATTGCATTGGACACAAGGTTACTTCGCATTACTACCTTCGTGTTGCCGCTTCCACGTTGTGCTGCATTTACTACAAGCGAAATTGCATGGAATACCATGCAACACATAATTATCTTTAAGTATGTACTTGCATAATCATGGGTGTCTTCGTTGCTTCCCATAAGGGTTAGTATTGCGTCGCTGAAAAAGAAAAAGACAAGGCTAATTATTAGCGAAAATATTAATGTAAATCCTAAGGCGTTATACATTGTTTTGTTAGCCCTGTCCGCATCGGCCTCTCCTCTGCGTCTTGCAACGATTGCACTCACCGATGTGCTTAGTGCAATTATTATTGCAAAGCCGATTAATTTTGGTTGAATTGTTAAGCCGATACCTGCGACTGCACTTTCACCTAGTCCGCTTACCATGATGGTGTCTATAAGGCCAACCATCGCTAAAAAAACTGATTCAACAGTGCTTGGCCAAGCAACCTGTAAAACAGTTTTGTATATAGTTTTTTTGTTGGGAGTTTGATTGTTGTCGGTTGCAGGGGTGCATGGATATTCATTAGAAGTATGCATCATGTGACAACCCCTTTCCTATAATTGCTGAAAGCCCCTTATTAATAAAGTATCATAATTTTTAAAAATGTCAAGTTTTTATGTTGGTAAATACCCAGATATTGACTAATGCAGATAAATAATGTACCATATAATATATATAGAACAAGGAGGAGTTATGAAAGAGGTTGTATTATATTATTCCCTCTCAGGAGTTACAAAAAAGGTTGCGCAGGCGATTGCATCAAAAAGAAACTGTGATATAATTGAAATAGAAATGATAGAACCCTACACAAAGTCTACAGCCTTTTCAAAAGGTGTGGTAGAAACCAAAAAAGGGGTTTCGCCAGCCATAAAAGAACTCCCGTCATTAGAGCAGTACGGTAGAATATGGTTAGGGACGCCTATCTGGGCATTTGGTTATGCAGCTCCACTTAACGTTGTTTTTGAGCAAGGCATGTTAGAAAAAAAGGAAGTATTTTTATTTTCTACCAGCGCCGGATTAGCTGGTTCAGGATCGCTGAAAGGGATAAAGGATAAACTTTCAAAAAGCAATGTGATTGGATCAAAAAATTTTTCTATGGCTGATGTAAAAAAACAATCGAGTGTTTCTGATTGGATAGGCACAATTAAACTTTGAGAGGGAAGTATAATAATGGAAAAAAGACTTGGTATTACCGGAATGACCTGCGCCTCCTGCTCGTCACGTATTGAAAAGATGGTGGGGCGCCTAGATGGGGTAGACTATGCATCGGTAAACCTTGCTACCGAGACATTGACGTATAGCTCAAATGACGATATGGATGATGCGGTAAAAGGTGTAATCCAAAGACTGGGTTTCGGTTTCTTCGAATTATCGCAAAAAAAGGAGGAACGAAAACAGGTTAAGGAATATGAAAATAAAATACTGAAGATAAGACTTATTATCGCAATTCTATTTGCAGCACCATTGCTATACATAGCGATGGCGCCGATGATTTCGTTTGGAACAGTTACTTTGCCAACGTTTATCTCACCGCAAAACGGAATATCCTTTGCAATATTACAGTTAGCACTTACAATACCTGTAATGTTAGCCGGTTACAGCTTCTATGTTATTGGCTTTAAGTCACTTTTTAGAGGTTCCCCTAATATGGATAGCCTTGTTGCGTTAGGAACATCTGCAGCGTTCTTGTACAGCCTATACTCTACCTATAGGATAACACAAGGTGATATGCATGCGACCCATGACTTATATTTTGAATCATCGGCGGTTATAATAGCCTTAATAATGTTAGGTAAATACCTTGAGTCAGGTTCTAAACTTCGTACAGGAGAGGCGATAAAACGCTTGATGGGTCTTGCCCCTAAAACAGCAATAGTTATTAAGGGTGACGAGGAGATAGAAATACCTGTAGAGAAAGTTATGGTAGGGGATATCTTGCTTGTTAAGCCGGGCTCTGCGATTCCTGTGGATGGAGTAGTAGTTCAGGGAACCACCTCTGTAGACGAATCGATGCTTACAGGGGAGAGTATACCGGTAGAGAAAATTGAAGGGGAAAAGCTATATGCCGCATCCATCAATCAAAACGGATCTGTTAGGTTTCGTGCAACAGGTGTAGGAGAGGATACCGTACTATCCGGAATAATCAAGCTTATAGAACAAGCGCAGGGCAGTAAAGCTCCAATTGCAAAGATTGCCGATACCGTATCGGGTTATTTTGTGCCTATAGTTATTATAATAGCAATAGTTGCGGCCTCTTGTTGGTATCTATTTAGCAAAGATGTAACATTTTCCCTAACAATTTTTATCTCAGTTTTAGTTATTGCTTGCCCCTGTGCGCTTGGACTTGCTACCCCTACTGCTATTATGGTTGCAACAGGTAAAGGTGCAGAGAATGGTATTCTTATAAAAAGTGGCGAAGCACTTGAAACAGCTTGTTCTATTGATGTAGTGGTATTGGATAAGACCGGTACTGTAACGCAGGGCAAGCCTGATGTGACAGATATAATTGCGTTTGAAGGGTTTAAACAAGAACAGCTACTTCAGCTTGCAGCATCAGCAGAGGCTATGAGTGAACACCCCCTTGGGGATGCGATTGTAACACATGCAAAAAACAATTTGTTAAAACTTTCACAAGTTTCTGCCTTTGAAGCCTTGACTGGGTATGGAATTGATGCTAAAATAGCTGAGATGCAGATTTTAATCGGTAACGAAAGGTTAATGGATCAGTTTACTGTTAATACCGATGAGTTTAAGCAGGTAGGTGAAAAGCTGTCACTTGAGGGAAAAACAGCTATGTATATTGCTATTGATTCAAAACCGGCAGGTGTGATTGCAGTTGCAGATACAGTTAAGCAAAGTAGTGCTAAGGCAATCGAGCTACTAAAGTCTATGGGGAAAGATGTAGTGATGATTACCGGTGACAACAAAAATACTGCCGCTGCAATAGCAAAGCAGGTTGGAGTTAAAAAGGTAATATCGGAGGTACTACCACAGGACAAATCAGAGGAGATAAGGACACTACAAACTCAAGGCTTGAAGGTTGCGATGGTAGGCGATGGAATAAATGATGCGCCGGCCTTAGTAGGTGCTGATGTGGGGATAGCAGTAGGAAGTGGAACGGATGTTGCTATGGAAAGTGCTGATATTGTTCTAATAAGCAATGACCTAATAGACGTAGCTACTACGATAAGCCTATCACGAAGAACAATGAATAATATTAAGCAAAATCTTTTTTGGGCCTTTGCATATAATGTTGCCGGAATACCTATCGCTGCAGGGGTATTGTATTTATTAGGGGGACCTTTATTAAACCCTATGTTTGCTGCTGCGGCTATGAGCCTATCATCGGTGTCGGTTGTTACAAATGCACTTAGATTAAGAAACTTTAAAGCTTTTAAATAAAGGGGAAATAATATGAAATACGACTTAATTGTAGAGGGGATGTCCTGTTCGCACTGTGAAAAAGCGGTGACAGACGCTGTGATGGCATTGCAGACAGTCAGCGATATTAAGGTAGAGCTATCAACAAAACGCGTGCTTATTACATGTGGGGATATCGAATCAAAGGTTTTGAAAGACGCTATAGAAGATCAAGGCTATGATGTAGCCGAGATTAAACAGGTTTCCGATTGATAGGTTGGAGGGTGAAATGGCGGTAACAGTTTGGATGATACCGTTTTGCATATCTTTTTTAATTCAAAATCTAATTTTATTTAGCTTTATTGGAAAGATAGTCGATCCAAAATCAGCAAGCCATCGTAATTCTAACATTGTTGCAGTTATTAACTGTGCGCTGTTTAGTTTTGCTTTTTTATGTTTTTCTGATAATGCCCCGGTTGTCTATCTACTGTTAGCTGTCGTCTATGCAGTAGAGACATGTTTACTATTTAAGGCTGATACTATTGTAAAAATTTCATGTGGGTTGGCCTTGCCTGTACATGTGATGGCATTAAGAAATATAATTACATCTACCTATCAGCTTATACAAGGGATAGATAATATTGATGTAGCTATAAATCCAGCGATATACTGGAACACCCTTTTAGTTACATCGGTTTTATGTACACTTGCAATGTTTCTGCTTTTTATCATTATTCCTGACGCTTTCTTTAAAATGATGAATCAAAGCGGAGATCGAATGGTTCTATTTCTTGCGTTTATGGCAACTGCATGTGTTCGACTTATGCTTACAGGCGCAGTCTACAATCTTGACAGCCATTCTACCCAGATGGCTATTCAACAGATAGCAAGTGCAATTTCATGGATGTTTGTCGTCTATACAGGTGTGTTTATGCTAATCGGATTTGAGATGCTAAACGAAAAAAAGGAAAAGTTACAAAACCGATTAGCCAGGGAACAGATTTATCGTAATGCCATGCTTAGTAATTCCGATACCACTATTGAGATTGACTGCGAAGAGGATAAAATAGTATATGTTAATGTTAATGGTTGTGCAAAAGAAAGTCTTACAGGAGTATCATATACAGAATATATAAGTGGAAATATACAAACTACCTTCCATAAAGATGATAAGAATGAAGCTAGAAATAACCTGAGTTTGGACAACATTGAAAGGTGCATTGAGAAGGGCGATTCTGAATTTGACTTTGATGCGAGAATAAGGAAGGATGAAAATCGGTTTGAATGGTACAATGTAAATGTTAATATAGAGTTGGATGTGGAAACAAACAGATATATTGCTATAGTAACCTTTATAAATAACCATCTGGAAAAAATAGCCGAGCTGGAGCTGAAATATAAATCAGAGAGAGATCCGTTGGTAGGGGCCTACAATAAAAGTACAGTAGAGGCAATGATTAACGAGCATATCACATCTGGTAGGGTTGGTGTGATGATGATGATAGACCTTGACAATTTTAAAGCGATAAATGACACATATGGACATAGCTACGGCGATAGAGTTCTGTGCGAAGTGAATGACAAGCTTAACGAAATATTCAGAGAAAATGATATAATTGGACGTATTGGCGGAGATGAATTTTTGGTATATGTAAAGAACGTCAACGAGAGTAATATTATTATTCGCAGGGCTGATGCAATCTGTAAATCATTGCATAAAACATATCATATGGAGGATAAGCAGAGCGTTACAGTTTCATCGAGTGTTGGTGTTGCATTAAATCCTAATGACGCAGATAGCTTTGAGTCCTTGTTTGATAAGGCTGATATTGCTATGTATAATGCAAAAAAAGGTGGCAAAAACACCTTTAAAATATATAACAATAACATGCAGAAGGAGAAACCGTAATATATTTGTAAAAAAAAGAAAAAACTTTGCTAAAACACTTGCATTTTTTATCACGGTGTAGTATAATAACCATTGCGACTGCGAATACATTAGGTATTTCGTAGTAAGGCGATAGGACATACTTTGCAAAGAGTGTATGGACAGCACAAAAGAATTGAACGATTATATGCCGTTTATGTTGTATATAATAAGTAATTTAAGCTCTCCCTCTGGCTACGGCGGTAACGCTAACTTTGCCTTAATGTTTCGCCGATACAACTAACAGGGGTTGGTTGGTCGGTTTTTACTGTGGAAAATCATGAAACGCAAGGCGGCTTGTAAAGAAATTGTCATCAATTAATTACAGGAGGCAGTTTAATGGCGGCAAAAGAAAAAATTAGAGTACGTCTAAAAAGCTACGACCATAGCTTAATTGACACATCAGCGGAAAAAATTGTAGAAACCGCAAGACGTACAGGCGCAAGGGTTTGCGGACCTATCCCACTCCCGACAGACAAGGAGATTGTTACAATCCTTCGTGCGGTTCACAAATACAAAGATTCCCGTGAGCAGTTCGAGAACAGAACACACAAGCGTTTGATAGATATTCTCAAACCTTCACAGAAGACAATTGAAGCTTTGATGGGTCTACAACTTCCGGCAGGCGTAGATATTGAGATTAAACTTTAATATTTGTCTTCCACCGGTCATGTTGGTCGTAAGGTCAACCAATAACTTAAAGGAGGAATTATCCATATGAAAAAGGGAATTATCGGCAAGAAGGTCGGTATGACACAGATATTCGATGAGAACGGCAAGGTTGTTCCAGTTACAGTCATCGAGGCAGGTCCCTGCACTGTTGTACAAAAGAAAACAATAGAGACAGATGGTTACGAGGCAGTACAGCTCGGTTTTGGCGAGGTATCTGTTAAGCGTCTTAATAAACCCGACAAAGGTCATTTTGCAAAAAATGATGTAGCACCAAAGAAAACACTTCGCGAGTTCCGCTTTAATGACATCTCTGAACTAAACGTTGGCGATATCATCAAGGCAGATGCATTCGAAGTAGGCGACCACATTGATGCTGTAGGCGTAAGCAAAGGTAAAGGTTTTGCAGGTACAGTAAAGCGTTTTAACGGACATACACTACGTGAGTCTCACGGTACTGGTCCGGTTTGGCGTCATGCAGGTTCCATGGGTGCTTGTTCTACACCTTCTCGTGTAATGAAGGGCAAAAAACTACCGGGTCACCTTGGTAGCGAAAGGGTTACAGTTCAAAATCTCGTAATCGCAAAGATAGATACAGAAAATAATCTCATCGCCGTGAAGGGCGCTGTTCCAGGGGCTAAAGGTTCAATAGTTTGCCTCACCGACAGCGTCAAGGCATAAGAGGGGGAGGAGATAACATGGCGAAATTTGACGTAGTCGATAACAAAGGCAAGAAGGTCAGTGAGATTGAACTTTCCGATTCCATTTTTGGTATTGAGCCGAATGCAGTTGCTTTACACTCAGCAATAGTTAACTTCTTGGCTAACCAGCGTACAGGCACACAGAGTACTAAAACAAGAGCAGAGGTTTCCGGTGGTGGTAGAAAGCCTTGGAGACAAAAAGGTACAGGCCGTGCACGTCAGGGTAGTACACGAAGCCCACAGTGGACACACGGTGGTGTTGCACTTGGTCCAAAGCCAAGAGATTACAGCTATCGCATTAACAAGCAACAAAAGCGTCTTGCGCTATTCTCGGCACTATCTGAGAAGGTTGCAAGCAAAAACCTTGTTATAGTTGATGATTATGGTATCAACGAGTACAAGACAAAATCAGTTGTTGAGATGCTATCAGCACTTGGTGCAACAAGAAAACCTCTTATTGTTACCGCTGATTTACAGAAAACACTTGTAAAGAGCACAAGCAACATTGACTCTGCAAAGACAACAATGGCAACTACACTTAATGTTTACGA
>CAYJKW010000066.1:8871-12357 GCA_964370765.1 uncultured Oscillospiraceae bacterium | reverse complement strand
CTTGAGCTTCGTGACGGCGACAAAGCTCGCTTTTTAGGTAAAGGTGTTTTAAAAGCAGTAGAAAATGTAAACACTAAAATAGCTAATGCTATTATCGGCATGGATGTTACAAATCAGAATGCTATCGATAAAGTCATGCTAGACCTTGACGGAACAGATTTCAAATCAGAGCTTGGTGCGAACTCAATTCTTGGTGTTTCTATGGCTTGCGCTCACGCAGCTGCTGATTTCTACGGTATGCCTCTTTATAAATATCTCGGCGGATTCAATGGTAAGACACTACCAGTTCCAATGATGAACGTTGTAAACGGCGGAAGCCATGCTGACTCAACAGTTGACTTCCAGGAGTTTATGATAATGCCTGTTGGCGCTACAAACATGAAAGAAGCACTACGTATGGGTGCTGAGACTTTCCACAACCTTCGTAACGTTTTAAAAGCTAAAGGTTACAATACCAATGTTGGCGATGAAGGTGGTTTTGCACCAAGCTGTAATGATGGTAACGAAGAGCCACTACAACTAATCGTTGAGGCTATCAAGGCTGCTGGTTATGTACCGGGCAAAGATATCTGTATCGCTATGGACGTTGCTGCTTCTGAGTTCCACAACAAGGATAACGGAATGTACGAGCTTAAGAAATCAGGCGGCGGCACTAAGACTACAGATGAGCTAATCGATATGTATGCAGAGTGGGTTGAAAAATATCCAATCGTTTCAATCGAAGATGGTCTTGGCGAGAGCGACTGGGATGGCTGGAAAAAGCTTACAGATCGTTTAGGCAAAAAAGTTCAGCTTGTTGGTGATGATCTATTCGTTACAAACCCTCGCATCCTAAAAGAGGGTATTGAAAAGGGCATTGCAAACTCTATCCTTATCAAGGTTAACCAGGTAGGTTCTCTAACAGAGACATTTGACGCTATGGAAATGGCTAAAAAAGCAGGTTACACCTGTGTTGTTTCTCACCGTTCAGGTGAAACAGAGGACACAACTATTTCTGATATCGCTGTTGGTTTTAATGCAGGTCAGATTAAGACAGGTTCTATGAGTCGTACCGACCGTATTGCAAAATACAACCAGTTACTACGCATTGAAGATCAGTTAGGTGAAATTGCTGAGTACCAAGGAAAAGATTGTTTTTACAATGTTGACTAGTTTTAGTATCTAACAAACTTTAATAACCGCTGTAAGTTCTATACTTACAGCGGTTTTAGCTATAATCAATAAATATCATGATTAATAATTCTTAAATACAAGAAGGCTATTATTACAAAGATGAATAACAGGAGCGGTTATGATTAGTTTTTTAAAAGCAGGTGATAAAGACGATTGCATTAAAATGATGGAGGAATTTTACAAAACCAGTGCTGTTGAACATGATGTTCCGCAACAGCATATTATAGATACAGTCGAATTTGCTTTGACCGATAGCCCATTAAATAAAATAATAATATGTAATGTTAATGGCTCGTATGCAGGGTTTTGTCATCTTTCGTTTAGCTATTCCTGTGAGGCCGGTGGTACTGTTGCATTGATTGAAGAACTATACATTAGAGATGGTTTTAAAGGTGGAGGGCTAGGGACTGCGATCTACGATTATATTCGAAGCGAGTATGACAGCAAGGTAAAACGTTACAGGCTTGAAGTCTCGAGCGATAATTGTGCAGCAATAAAACTATATGAAAAATTGGGGTTTAAATTTTTGCCGTATAAACAGATGGTAATTGACCTGTAGCTGTATATCTTTAAGCTTAATATTATAAAAGGCTGTACTGTGTTTAAACAGATACAGCCTTTTGTGCTTTAAAAAGATAAAATGGTAATTAATTCAGTTAGTTTTCTAAAATATAATCATCTATCATTTTTATGTAATCTTGCCTTTTATCATCTGAAATCCATGCTATTTCAAAGCTGTTTTTTGCAAGTTTGATCATGTCGTCTTTGGTTGCATTCATTTTTTGTGCAAAGCTAAACATATCATCGGAGATATAGCTTTTAAAATACGCAGGGTCATCGGAGTTTATGGTAACCTTTACTCCTTTGTGTAAAAGTTCAAGTATCTCTTTACCCTTCATGTCATCGGTTACAAACGAGTTAGATACAGGGCAACATGTAAATCCTATACCATTTTTGTTCGCATAGTCAACCAATGTAGCATTCTCGACAATATTTGTGCCATGATCAATCCTGTTTGCCTTAATCTCTTTAAGCACGTATTCTATATTATTTATAGAGCCAACCTGATCTATGTCGCAGTGCATTGTAACCTTGAAACCATCATTTTTAGCAAGCTCAAATACCTCCTTGAATTTTGAAGGTGGGTTATTACGTTCATCAGAATCTAAACCGATTCCAAGTATTTTATCTTTAAAAGGTAGTGCTTGCTTATATGTTTCCATTGCAGATTCTGCCGACATATCTCTTAAAAAGCACATGATTAGATTTGCCTCGACACCGGAGCTTTTTGCATCCTGCGTGGCATTATAATATCCATTAAACAATGTTTCAAATGCAACACCCCTTGTGGTGTGCGCCTGAGGGTCAAAAAACAACTCCGCATATTTTACATTGTTTTCTGCTGCTTTTTTTAGATAGCAGGTTGCAAGATCATAAAAATCACTTTCATCTTGTAGAACATTCATAGCAGGATAGTAAACCTGTAAAAAAGATGTTAAGGAGTCGAATTGATAAGATTGTTCAACTTCCTCAATTGTAGACTGTCCAATATCAATATTATTTTTTTTAGCAAGTTTCAGCTTTAAATCAGGCTCCAATGTTCCCTCAAGATGAAGGTGTAGCTCCGCTTTAGGTAATCCCCTTATAAAATCATAATCAAATGTTTTTTCCATACGAAATAAATCCTTTCTGCAATAAAGTTGTTGATATTAATATAGCACAGATCGACCAGTATTTCAATAAAATAGTATGTTTTATATAATATTTAAGATTACTATTAGATTAACTTATTAAGTAACCACCGCTTACTATATCGTAATAAGATTTTGATGTTGCCTTGTATACCACTGTATATAGTAGTGCAAAAATAATAAAACCTACAACGGTAACGGTTGCAAACAGCATAATGTTTGTTAGGTTAAACATTATAAGAAATAGCTGTAAAATTGGAAACGCAAAGCAAAGATGAACAGCTGCTAATAATAGAGGTAAAAAGAATACCGTTAACATCTGTGAATTAATACTCTTTTTTATCTCCCTTTTGGTCATACCTACTTTTTGCATTATCTCATACCTTGACCTATCCTCGTAGCCTTCAACAATCTGCTTATAGTATATTATTAAAACTGTGGCAGATATAAAAAGAATACTTAGAATTAGTCCGATAAACAACATTCCGCCGAAAAGGCCATAAAACCCTAACCTGTTGCCCTCCAATGATTCGATACTAAACGTGTTAAGATGTGTATAGTGACCTAAACTTGGGACGAAACTATCGCCAATTTCTTCGCTAAACTGTATTTGAGTTTCTTT
>CAYJKW010000066.1:0-8861 GCA_964370765.1 uncultured Oscillospiraceae bacterium | reverse complement strand
TCGGTACTAAAGTTGTAGGAAAAATGGGAGCTTATCAGTGGGTGTCCATCTTGATTTGTTTTACCCAGAAAAAGCTCTTCTATATTTTTTAGATCATCTACAACTATCATAAGGGATGAGAATACAGTCATTGCCGAGATCCCATCACTCCAGAAGTCTTCAAGTTTGCCTTTAACGGTAAAAGTATTATCTAAAAATGCAACTGTTGTTTTGTCAAACTCCTCTCGCGGTGAGTGTATATAAACCTCTCCGGCATCTAACTCTATATTGGTGCCCATGTTTTTATTATAGTCGTTAATGTCATAAAAGAAAATTTGATAGATATTATCAAAAGACGTTGCATTTGAATAATCTAATTCAAAATAATTATCTTGTAGTTGCCCGGACGTTACAAGGCGATGATATATAAGGTCGTCAGAGATGGTTGCTCCATACTTTGATGCCTCACCCTGTGCAAAGTTATCAACATCATCCGCGAACGCATCGGACATTATTTCAGGATCATCTGAGGAAAAGAGCATATTTATATCCATAGGATAACGTTTTTCAAGAAGATCCTCGTTACCGATGTAAAGACTGAAGGTGGAGGATAACATTACTAACACCATGGTTGAGAATATGCAGATAGCAGCTAGGCTAGCCCCGGTGCGCTTCATCCTAAAAGCCATTGAAGATACTGCAATAAAATTACTTGGTTTATAGTAGTAACCCTTTTGGTTTTGTAGTATCTTGCATAGCAGGACAGAACCAGATATAAAAATTAGATATGTTCCTATAACAACAAGGATTACCGCAACGAAAAACTGCTGTATTGCAGCTAAGGGATTTTGTGTAGTAAGTGCGATATAGTAGGCGACAGATAATGCTATAACACCTAATAGTCCTAATATAAAGTTGGCTTTAGGTGGTTTTTCGCCAATGTTTTGACTTTTTAATAGTTCAATAGGGCTTGAAAGCCGTATCTTTAAAAGCGACTTGATAAGAATTAATGCAAAGATAAAAGCGTAGGCGGCTACAGTTATAATAACTGTAATTATCTCGATGTTAAGTGAAAAGTTAACATCATCTCTTGTGATTTTTAAAAGCAGGAGCTCAAAAAACTTATAAAATACAATCCCGGAAACAAGGCCGATAGCTAGGGCTATTGTCGCAGTTATTATTGTATCCCAGTATAGTAGGTGAGCAATGTTTTTCTTATTCATACCAAGAACATTGTAAAGTGCATATTCCTTATTTCGCATCTTGCTTAAAAATGAATTTGTATAGAAAAGGAACAACGCAGAAAATATAAAGATAAAAGGGATTCCCATAGTCAAAATCATGATGACCGAATCACCGCCGGAGGAGGCTTTTATCTGCTCTGACGATACCATGCTTAGTATAATAAAAAACATCATGATCCAAAGTGCGCTTGTTAATATATAGGGTTTGTATAGCTTTTTGTTAACCTTTATACTGTTAATCGCAATTTTGGGGTAGAAAAAACCATTCATTACCTTGCCCCTCCTCTTGATAGTAGGGTAAGGGTGTCTGATACCTTTTGGTGCAGCTCCTCGTTTGTACTGTTACCACGATATATTTGATGAAACACCTCGCCGTCCTTGATAAATAGCACACAGTTTGCATTGCTTGCAGCCCTAGCAGAGTGGGTAACCATCAAAATAGTCTGCCCTTTTTTGTTTATTTCACTTAGTAGGTGTAAAAGTTCATCAGACGATTTTGAGTCAAGTGCCCCGGTTGGCTCGTCCGCAAGTACTAACCTAGGATGGGTTATTAAAGCCCTTGCTATAGACACACGTTGCTTTTGGCCGCCAGATATCTCATAAGGATATTTATTTAATAGGGTGCTTATACCTAGATCTTCGGCTATTGGCTTTAATCTGTTAGCCATCTCGCTGTAGGGTTTTCCGGCAAGCACCAACGGCAAAAATATATTATCACGCAGATTAAACGTATCAAGAAGATTAAAATCCTGAAAAACAAAACCAAGATTTTCACGCCGAAATGTGGAAAGGTCGTTATCTTTTATCTTTGTTATATCCCGATTTTCTAAAAGCACTGTGCCATTGGTAGGCTTATCTAAACCTGCCAATATATTAAGTAGTGTAGTCTTTCCTGAGCCAGACTCGCCCATTATTGCAAGATATTCACCCTGCTGCACCTCAAAGTTTACGTTTTTTAATGCCTCCACTTTGTTTGTGCCAAGTCGTGATGCATAAACCTTTTGTAAGCCTGTAATTTTTAATATACTCATGTTAATATCTCCTTTTTACTCCTGTCTAAATATTAACAGACTATATAGGCTACTATCCATCGAACAGGCTTACATTTTTTATTGCTATCTTACATTATTGTAAGGTCAATCATTATTGTTGTCCCGCAACTATCATGAGATTTTGCCGATATTTTATAATTAAGTCTATCACATACCGTTTTACACAGGTAAAGGCCAATACCACTTGCCTTTTTTTCTGCTCTACCGATCGTTCCTGTATATCCGTTTTCAAAAATTCTTGGCAAGTCTTCAGGAGCGATGCCAATACCACTATCTTCTATACATAAGATATTATCCTTATCTATATAAATTTTAATATAGCCAGCTTGTGTGTATTTTAATGAATTAGATATTATCTGCTCTAATACAAATAAAAACCATTTTTCATCGGTGATTATCTTTATAGTTATTGGTTCGTAAATTAAGGATAGCTTTTTTTGTATAAACTCAGTTCTAAAACTTTTTACAGCCTGTTTTATTAGTGTGTCAAGATTACACTCGTTAAAGGTATAGTCGGTAGTAATAGAGTTTACCCTTATATACGCCATTACCATCTGTACATACTGCTCAACCCTGCAAAGATCTGCTGATAGTTTTCTTGCAAGGTTAGTATCCTCACTCTGTAACGATAGTCGCATCGATGCAATTGGAGTTTTAATCTGGTGTGCCCATACGGTATAATACTGAGTTATATCGTTATAATGAAAGATAAACTCATCCTGCATCCTCTGCCTTTGTTGTATAAGTAGGGTTATTATCTCATTATAGTCTTGTTCGTGAAGCGTAGTAGCTACATTAGGCGAATCGTTTGTACTTTCTATATTCTGCTTTAAAATTTGCAATGCATGGTGTTTGTTTTTGTATTTCGTATAGTCTATTAATATAAACACAATTTCTATTGTGATACAGACAATGTATGGGTAGATAACTGCCTGCAAAGGAAGATCGTATAGAAAAAATGAAATAGAGAAAAAACCGAAAACCAATATGTTAACCCATATTAAGCTAATTTTATCTTTTATATATTCTAAAAAGCAGTTCATCTATTCCTCATTCTATAATATAGCCACATCCAACTTTAGTGCTAATAAAATCCAGTAGATTGATTGAGTCAAGTTTTTTTCTCAGTCTATTTACATTCACCGTTAGTGTGTTGTCATCGACAAAACTATCGGTCTGCCACAGGTCTTCCATAAGCTTTTCGCGGCTAACAACGGTGTTTTTGTTTTGCATAAGGATATATAATATTCTGTATTCGTTCTTTGTTAGTTCCACCCTGTGTCCTGCGTATGTTAAAGAGTTATCGTTTGTATTTAAAAACGCATTTTTATGTTGCAAAAGCTTTGACTCACCTATAAAATCATAGCTGCGGCGAAGCAATGCCTTTATCTTTGCTGTTAAAACATCCTGATCAAACGGTTTTGCCACAAAATCATCAGCGCCAAGGCTTATCGCCATAACAATATTCATGTTATCCGATGCACTTGATATAAATAATATTGGTACCTTGCTGATTTTTCTTATCTGTTCGCACCAGTGATACCCGCTGAAAAACGGAAGCGAAATATCAACAAGTACAAGATGGGGGGCGAATGCAGTGAAATGTCCCATTACATTCTTAAAGTCTGTGACATATTCGGTTGTAAATTCCCACATCTCAAGCTGTTCTTTTATTAGTGTGGCGATGCCGATGTCATCCTCTACTATTAGTATTTTATACATAAATCAGCCTCGTTTTTGTACATATTAACACTTGATAAAATTATTATACTAAATTTAAAAATTAAATTCAAGGCTAACAGCGCAAACGGATTTAGTAGTGTGATAAATAATCGTGTATAACCCTAACAAATAACAAGTCCCTGTATAAACCAAAAGTGGTAGATACAGGGACACTGTTTATTTTTTTACTGTAGGGCAATCAGGGTTGTGGCATATCTTTGTTGGGTTTTTTCCAAGCTTTTTAAATAGTGTTTTGTTGCAACTTGGGCAATGTTCATCGGTAGGAGTTTCGTTTGATAGGAAGGTGCAATCAGGGTAGCCGGTGCAGCCAAAAAAGGTTCTTCCGGTTTTGCTCTTGCGTTTAGTAAGTGGTTTTGAACATATTGGGCATTCGCCATCGGATGGTTGTGCAATAGGTTTTATATTTTTACATTCAGGATAGCCGGGGCAGCCTAAAAACTTACCGTACCTTCCGGTTCTTATAACCATCATTCGGTCACAAAGTTCACAGGGGATATCGGTAGGTTCGTCTGCGGGCTTATAGGTTTTGCCCTCTAAGTTTTTTTCTGCAGCCTCTAATGTATCCTGTAGATAAACATAAATATCCTTTACAGGTTCATTCCAACTAGCCTTACCATGTTCTATATCGTCAAGCAACCGCTCCATATCAGCAGAAAATTTTACATCAACGATGTTTTTCCATTGGTCGCACATTAGGCTGTTAACGGTGAGTCCCAGTTCAGTTGGGTGTAGTCGACGTTGTTCACGTTGAACATACCCTCTTGTAATAATGGTGTTGATAGTAGGTGCGTAGGTGGATGGGCGGCCGATGCCATTTTCCTCAAGCGCTTTAATGATACTTGCATCGTTAAAACGTGCGGGTGGCTCGGTGAATTTTTGTTGAGAGTTTAGTTTTTTAAGTTTCATCTCTTCGGCAACTGACATTTTAGGAAGTGCGGTAGCCTTTTGCTCTTTCTCGTCGGAGCTCTCCACATACAATGTAGTAAAACCATCAAAGGTGACGGTATAGCCGGAGGCACGATAGTTATGAGATCCGCCAGCGGTAAGTGTAAGTGACTGTGTAGCGAACTTAGCGTCAGCCATCTGGCTTGCAACAAACCTATTAAATATTAGTCGGTAAAGCTTTGCAAGCTCGGGAGAAACTGATGCATCTACCATTTCAGGTGTAATACTAACGTCGGAAGGTCGGATAGCCTCATGGGCGTCCTGCACATCTCGGCCTTTGTTTTTGTATGCTCTGCGTTTGGCCGGAAGATAGTTCTCTCCAAAACGATCCTTAATAAAATCTGCGGTTGTTGTTGCAGCCTCGTCGGAAATTCTTAAACTATCTGTTCTCATGTAGGTGATAATACCTACAGCACCAATACCGTTAATATCCACACCTTCGTATAAGGTCTGCGCTAACTGCATTGTACGAGATGGTGAGAACCCAAGTTTGCGAGAAGCATCCTGTTGTAATGTAGAGGTGATAAATGGGGGGGCAGGTGAGCGATGTCTAACACCATCCTTGATGTCCGATACGACAAAGCTTTTTCCGGACTCCGATACAATTTTATCAGCGTCCTCCTTGCTGTGCACTCCGGGGCATTTTTTACCGTCTACACCATAATAGTTTGCTGTAACCTCAGATCCGTCAGATGTAGCAAGTCTTGCCGATATGTCCCAGTATTCTTTCGGCACAAATGATGTGATTTCATTCTCTCTATCAACAATTAGCTTTAATGCAACCGATTGTACCCTACCTGCTGATAGCCCGCGCCTAACCTTTTTCCATAAAAACGGGGAGATAGTATAACCTACTAGTCTATCAAGTACACGACGTGCCTGTTGCGAGTAAAAAAGGTTCATGTCGATAGAACGTGGGTTTTGCATTCCGGTTGTTACACCTTTTTTTGTAATCTCACCAAAAGTAACTCGGTTTGATAATGTGGTGTCAAGCCCTAAAAGTTCGGCAAGGTGCCACGATATAGCCTCGCCCTCACGGTCAGGGTCGGTAGCAAGATAGACAGCGTCGCTACCCTGTGCAGCTTTTTTTAGTTGCTTAATAAGTTGTGCTTTATTTCGAACATTGATGTATTTAGGCTGAAAATTATTTTCTACATCAATTCCAAGCCTTGTGGTAGGCAGGTCACGAATATGACCATTACTGGCAAGCACCTTAAAATCTTTGCCAAGATATTTTCCAATAGTCTTTGCCTTTGCAGGCGACTCAACAATTACTAATTTAGACATAATTCCCTACTATATATGGTTGTAACCGTTATTATATCCATAAAATTGTACTGTTGTCAATATCAAATAAGAAAAATTGGTTAATATGCTTGCTTTTTTTTATCTTCATTAATATAATAAAGAAGTAATTGATATAGGATATTTATGCAAGATTATATAACACTAGCTACAAAAGCAGAGATAGAAACTACAATTAAGCACTCGCAGTTTATCGCAGTTGCTTCACCGGTAACAACCGAACAGGAAGCTTTGGATATTATTGCAGGGATGAAAAACTCTCACCCTACAGCCAACCATCATGTATACGCATATAGGTTGAGAGAAGGTAACCGGGTGAGATACTCCGATGATGGTGAGCCGGCTAAAACGGCTGGGGTGCCGGTTCTCTCGATGTTAGAGGGTAGAGAGATAGTAGATGCAATTGTAGTGGTGGTTAGGTACTTTGGCGGAACACTGCTTGGTACTGGCGGGTTAGTTAGGGCATATGGAGACAGTGCAAGGCTTGCGATAGAGCAAGCAAAACTACATAAAAGAACCTTGTGTGCAGTTTACGAGGTTGAGGTTGAATATAGTCTTTATGAGCGGATCTGTCGTCTTATAGAATCGATAGAGGGGATAATTGAAAATTGCGAATTTTCAGATAAGACTTTAATTACAGTTGCTTTGCCGGTGCATCAATCTGCTCAGTTGATTGATGAAACGATGCGGATTACCAACGGAAGAACAACTCCACAATTTAAACAGAACATGTTTAGGTAATGAATAGAACAACTATGGAGAAATTCAAGCGGGTTTTATTAACTCTATAGTTTATATTTATTAATGAATAGGATGAGTAAAGATGCACTACCAAAATTGATAGTGCATCTTCTTTAAATACTAATATATATTACATATTATGTTTGATAAAGTTATTTTACAAATTTTTTTAGGGGGATAGTTATAGCTGCTGTGATTAAAACTGCCGCTAAGACTTCCAGTAATGTGTTAATGCTTACAACAGTTAAAAAAAGTGATGCAAGTGGGAACGCTGCAAAAAACGTTGCAAGCATAGTAAGAACTAAGATTGAATGTAAAACTGTGGCAAGTAATGCGGCAATAGAAAATACAAGACGCTCCTTGTTTTTAAATATCTTTTGAATCAATATAACAAAATAGTAGGCGGATATGCCAAGTAATATTCTTGGGACGATACACATTACAATAGATGCTATCGGGTTCTCGGATGAAAATGGTGAGAACATCATATCAATTGGTGAACCTGGCCTGAATGTTGCTTCAATCATCATAATCATTCCAAAACCGCCTCCTGCAACTGCACCAAGCTTAGGCCCTAAAACAATTCCTGCAACTATAACCGGAACATGCATAATAGTAAATGCGGGTAATCCCGGCAGCCGGATAAGTCCAATGCCGGTAAGGTCAAGCACCACTAAAAGTGCTAATACCAAACTAATTCTTGCTAAATTTTTGTTTTTCATCTGTTAAACTCCTTGCTGTCGTTCGTGTGTGATACAACGCTATAATTTTACAGAAAATATAAGAGTTAACTATTTGTTCCTATTATATATAGAATACAGACCCTTCAATATCAATGATTCATCAAGGATGACTGTCCCTTTAAGATGTTCTGCGATTGTTTTTGAAAGACCGCCCGTCAAGATAACAGTACAGTTTTCGCAAAGCTCGCGTGTATATCTTTCAATCATTCCATCCAACATTGATGCAGTACCATATACTATTCCAGAACGCATACAGTCGATAGTGTTTTTACCTATAACTTTACCGGGGTTCTCAAAGCTTATGTTTGGCAGCTGTGCCGCACTACGGGAAAGAGCATCGGTAGATACCTTCATGCCAGGTATTATAGCCCCTCCTACAAATGTGCCACTTCTGTCCACAATCGATATTTTAGTTGCCGTGCCCATGTCTATTACTATACATGGTAGGGTATAATTTTCTTTTGCTGCAACAGAGGAGCAGACAAAATCGGCACCAAGTTCAGATGGACTGTCAATTTTAATGTCAAGTCCGGTTTTTACTCCGGGGCCAACAACAATAATCTTACCGGATATAATCTTTGATACTGCGCGGAAAAGCATAGGGGTTAGTTGTGGTACAACAGAAGATATTATAGCACCCTCAAATTCGGTTGCCTTCTTCTCGTAAAGCCTTAACAGATCCTTAATTAATACAGTGAACTGATCCTCCATCATTCTTACCTCAGAATATATACGGGAGGAGAAAAGGATGCTGTTTTCATCTATTGCTGACAATACAATATTTGTGTTGCCAATATCTACTGCTAATATCATAACTATACTCTTGTGTTTCCTGTATAAATAATATAACCTGTAATTAAGTTGATTGCAATAGTAAAACGATAAAAAGTTAATTTATGTACTATAAAAGAAAAGTAAATGCAATAGTTAGATATTATATTATATTACTATTATATATAGGGGGGGAGTATCTATTATATAGGTAGTAGTCTACTATTATATATAGGCTACATACGAAGAGGGAAAAGGTGTAAAAAAAGAGCGGTAAAAAAAATTAAAAAAGGTGTTGACAAAGAGGGATAGATGTGATATTATATACAAGTCGCCGA
>CAYJKW010000065.1:0-12617 GCA_964370765.1 uncultured Oscillospiraceae bacterium | reverse complement strand
CGATAGTTTAAACGGCAACGAACCGGAATTTATCTGGTTAGCAAGTGTTGTTGCCCCTTCTGCATCTGTCATACCGGTGATGATTGCTTCGCCATCAGTAATGGCGCTGTTAACAAAGGGTACCGAGATCACGGTATCATCCATCCAGATGGATATATAACCTGTGCCGGCAAGTTCCGTTGTCGCCTCGGAGAACTTAGTAGCACCATCATCGGTAAGTTTTAACTGCACAACATATTCCGAAACACCGGATTCATTTTGTTGGATTGCAGGGGTGGCACTTTCGATATCCACACCCTCAAGAATAATATTCTCGGCAGTTACACCGGTAGGTAATCCGCTTTCATCAGTTTCGATGCCCTCACGGAATGTAAGCACGGCTGTAGCACCCAGCTCGGCAATTGCTGCCTCGGGGTTAAAGTCTGTCTCGCCTGTTCTCCAGGGGAAACGCACTATGATCCTATCCTTGCTATAATCAAGGTATACTTCATAATCAGTGATGTTAAGAGAAACTAGTCTGGTTTTAATCACACTCTCAGCACTGTTCATCTGTTCTTCGGTTGCATCTATACCGTCTGCGGGCATAAATGTAACATCAACACCGCCCCTAATATCTATGCCAAAACGGATATCATCCATCCCTTTTACATAGACAGTCTCGGTATCACCATAGTAGGTAGACACACCAAAAAAGGCAGTGAAGGCAAGAGCAAATATAAAAGCAGCGACTAAGAAAAACCATATCCTACCGGTTCTTTTCATATTTATCTATCCTAAAATTTATCTAACCGTATTATTATAACGTTTTTTTGTATTTCAGTCAATCCCAAGGCAATAAATTTAGCAGATTATTTGCAACAATTAAATCTATTGTGCAAGTTTTTCTGCCGCAGCAATCTTTACTGCAAGCGTAAACACCTTTAGGGCTGATTCAAGCTCCTCGATAGGTGGGAAGGTAGGCGCAATACGTATATGTGTGTCCTGTGGGTCGTTGCCATAAGGGAATGCTGCACCGGCAGGGGTAAGTACCACTCCGGTCTCTTTACAGATTTCAACACAACGTTTAGCGGTGCCAGGCATAGCCTCAAAGTTAATAAAGTATCCACCCTGAGGGTTAAACCAGTTAATAAGCCCCTCACAAGGTGCAAGCTCTTCTTTAAAATATCTGTCACAGATATCAAATTTTGGGTTTAGCAGGTCGGCATGTTTTTTCATATGCTCAAGAAGCACACTCTTGTTCTTTAAAAATTTAACATGGCGTAGCTGGTTAACCTTGTCAAAGCTAATTGTCATAGGTTGCATCCTGTTTACAAGGTAGCTTATGTTATTGTCACAGGCTGCAAGCGCTCCAACGCCAGCACCGGAGAATGTAATCTTGCTGGTAGAACAGAACATCAACACGCGTTGAGAGTTACCTGCCTTAATAGCAAGCTCTAGAATAGGTAGTACCTCTTTTGGGTTATCAACAAGGTGATGCACACAGTAGGCATTATCCCAAAAAATCTTAAAATCGATAGATGCGGTTTTCATCTCGGCAAGGCGGCGAATAGTATCATCGCTATACACATAGCCCTGTGGATTAGAGTACTGCGGTATACACCACATACCCTTTATGCTCTTATCCTCTGCTACAAGTTTTTCCACGATGTCCATATCGGGACCGTCTTTAGTCATCGGCACGGCAATCATCTCTATGCCGAAATCCTCGGTAATTGTAAAATGACGGTCATACCCCGGGGAGGGGCATAAAAATTTAGGGTTTTTACACTCCTGTAATGGTTTTTCGCTATCGGAAAGGCCTTTTCTCCACCATATCTCCATCATGGCATACATAAGGTTAAGGCTGGAGTTGCCACCCACGATTACATTCTTTGCATCACAGCCAAATATTTCGGCAAAAAATTCACGAGCCTCCGGAACACCTTCTAGGTTTCCGTAGTTTCTCACATCAATGCCGCTATCGGATTTAATAACCTCCATGCCCATCATCGGCATGGAAAGATCGAGCTGTTTTGCTGCCGGTTTACCACGGGACATATCTAGCTTTAGCCCTAAAGCCTTGTACTCCTGTAATTTTGAGTTTAGCTGTGTAAGCTCTTGTTTTAGCTGTTCCTTGGTTAGTTGATTGTACTGCATTTTTTCCTCCTATAATCTATATTTAATTGTATTACTGCAATATAATTAATGTTACAGTTTTAACATAAAATTGGTCTGTCGCCGTCACCATCTGCCCTAAACATTGTAAAAGAATTTGTTTCACTTGTAAAATAGTAAAAATCAATATTTATTTTGTTAAGAGGTTCGGTGTAGTTTGGGATTATATTTTTATCTGCGTCGTCCCGTATATTAAACCCTGCATCAATAAGGATATTATCGTCGATGCCGGCACAGTAAAAATCAAGATACTCAGCATTAAATATTTCCAATAGCGCATATAGCTGTTCACCGGATGAAGCTATAAGCTCAGGTCTACCAATATAATCTACAACCCTTATTGCGTAAGAACCATCGACCTCGGTTAGTCTTAGAACAAAAAGAGCAACCTCGCTACCACTCTCAAGTCTAAAAAAGCGGTATTTTCTAAAGGGATATTCTATATATCTAAAATTTAGATATGCTAAATCTTTTTTTATTAACAAAGACTTATTCATCGTGTCTAATGGCAGATTACTAATATCCTGGATTTCTGTTAATGTTGCGTCGTTTGCCAAGGGTGGATTAAAAACCGGATTAACAATAGATGCAATTTTATAATCTGCCCTTTGTGATATCATGTAGGCATGCTTAAACATGCCTGTAGAATAACCTAAAAACTCATAAAACCTAAGTGTGTTAGGGCGGATATTATTACAGCATAGAGTTTGTACTTCGGCAATACTCTTTAACTGTTCCATAAGCTCAAGTCCGGCACCGTTATAGGATTTATCTGCACACCATATACTAACATACGCAGCAGTTTTATCATTGTTGGAGTAGATATATCCTGCCACAGCCGCAATGCTATCTCCTGCTAGGCATAGTGCAAAGTTAAATTCACCGTTTCGGCAAAAATAGTAGCTGTAAAGTCTCTCGTCGTTAACAAGTGGATGCTTATCTCCCCAGTTACGATTCATAAAATCTGTAACTGCCTGCTTTTCGTCTGGGTGTGCTTTTCTAAAGCGGTATATATCCATTTTAACTACCACCGGTAACCGATAGCATAGTACCGGTTATATACCCTGCATCATCCGATAGTAAAAAATTTATTGCCGGAATCACATCGCTAACCGTAGCATTGCGACCAAGCGGATGTGCCTCTGCTGCGGCCTCCACAATTATACCACTTGTATCCTGCAAGAATTTAGTCTCTATCATAGATGGCAGTATGCCGTTAAATGTAATACCCTGTGATGCATAATCGGTAGCCAAACTTTTGCAAAGCCCGGCAAGTGCGGACTTTACTGTTATATATGCAACCATGTTTTTGGGAGGATTATCTATATAAGATGTTAGCATAAACACAACCCTACCAAATTTGGCCTTAGCCATAGTAGGTAGAATAGCTTTACAAATTCTGATTGCCGAACCAACCTGTAGTTCAAAATCGGTATAAAATGTATCAAAGTTAAAGTTTTTAAGCTTTGCATTAACCGGTCTAAGTGATGGAAGATGTAAAAAATGGGTGAATATAATGCCGCTTTGCTTTATACCTGCAAGCATACTGTCCACTGCCTGCTGTGATGAAAGGTCAACCCTCTGAACTATAAAACTTAGTTTTGGATTTATTACACAAAGCTCTTTTTTTAGTTCGTTAAGTGTGTCTGCACCGCCGTTTGCAGTTGCCACAATACAATCAGCCTGCATTGCAATAGTTTTGCAAAACGCTATACCAATATCGGAGGATGCACCGGTTACGAGGTAATTTTTCATACTAAACCTCCTTTAAAATGCCGGCTTTAACAACAGCACGCGCAACATTCTTACCGTGTTGATTGGTAATTCTTGCCTTTACAGTGATTTCGTTGAAAATCTCATTGACTTCGCTAACAACACCCTGTACCGTAATCGTATCGCCGATATATACAGGCTGCTTATATTTACTGTCTATGCCATGTAAAAGGCACCGTTTGCCGGGAAGATAAACTCCGGCAAGGGTAGAAAGGAAGGATGAGATAAGCGCACCATAACACACCCTACCATCAAATCCACTCTGCTTAGCAAAATGTTCATCAACATGTAGTGGGTTATTATCGCCGGTAATCTGTAAAAATGCCTGCATCATCTCAACAGTTATAACTCTTGTAAATTCGGCAGATTCGCCTACCTTAATGGTATCTATGCTGAAGTCATTCATGCAGTTATTCTCACTAATAGGTCAACAAGGTCACCAACGTTCTGTAGGTTGCGTACATCCCCAAGGCTAAATTTAACGCTGAACTTTTTCTCCATGGCGGTAAGTAGATTGATCTGCTCAAGGCTGTCCCAATCCTCTATGTCAGCTGCACTGGTTTGCCTTGTTATTACAAGAGTATCATCATCAAATACATCATGAAATATAGGCTGTATTTCTTCTAAGATTGTTTTCTCATTCATTTTATTCTCCTTTGAAATCTATATGGTTTGTCTGCGGGGTATATCCGCAGATTTGCAACTCGTATGTTGTTGATTTATCACTACAAACTGTCTCGATAAAGCCGGCATCTGCATAAAAACCGGAACAAGGTTTGTTTTTAGCTGTCGGTAGATAAACTCCTTTGACTGTTTTGACTCCCCTATCCATAAGCAGCTGTACCAGCCTATCAATAACCGCAAACTCAAGTTCTCTTTTAAATACACGGCAACTCATTATAAAAAGCTCTATCTCACATACATCATCCATAATATGTCCAAACAGAACGCTTACAATGCCGTTATCACCAAACTTATCAGACAGTGATGCACAGATTGATACATAATCATTACTGGCCGAAAGTGTTGTAACCTCAGCTTCGGTGTAACGCCTGGTTGTCATGTTAAACTGGTTAGTTTTATTTATCAACTGGGTAACCCGCTCTATATTGCCACCGCCTACAGGAACCATTCTCGCCGTCATTTCAAGGCTATCAAGGTATTGTCCATAATCGGCAAAATTCCCCTGTGTACGACTACGCTCAAGATTGTTACGTAAAAATTCCGTTCTTTTTTTATCGTCCGCTGTTAGCGAGATAAGCTCGAAGAAGTTATATGAGTCTATAGCTTTTAAATATCCCTCAGCCTCGGCAAGCTCCGGAATTGATATACCTACAATTTCGGATGATACAATGTGCCTCTCGGCTGGATTGTCGTCGACAAATACCGCAGAATCAGCATTGATATTCATCTCGCTTAGGATTGTAGTAATGTTTTCGCTCTTAGGTTGCCAGTTGGCCTTAAATGTAACAAAATCTTCTACCTTTAGTGGCATCTCATCACGACTAAATCCACTAACTGCAATATCATTTTCATTTTTAGAGCATACGGCGAGCATAACACCCTGATCTTTAAGGCGCAGGGCATAATCGCATAGTGCAAGATGTGCCATGCCGAGTGGGCTTTCGTTGCCTATCTCTATTCCCTCTGTACCGTCATCCCCTATAACACCACCCCAAAGTGTATTATCAAGGTCCAAGATCATTGCCTTTTTTGCCTTTCCATATATTGCAGTGATTATGGATGATATACTGTGGCATACGTATGGTACCATCCTTACAGCAAATGCATATTTGTAGGCATACCAAGCTGTTTCATCATGCCAGGAAGATAGCCCGTGATAACTACTTAGATAGTTAATGTCGTTAATGTAAATGCCTTTATCTACCGAGTAGTCAGCAAGAAGTGTGTTCATTCTGTTTATATGACGAACCATACCGCCACTAAACCTTGCCTCAGAATTTCCGGCCGGTCTGTATGGAGGTAGCTCAAAATTGTTTTGTATTACAGGACAATCAAACGATAATGCCGCATCAATTGCAGCCTTGAATCGCCCAAACTCATTCTCTGCAAACTCTTGTGCTTGCTGTTCGTCAAAGGTTATCGAGGGGAATGTAAGGTTGCGTACCGATGTATGGATGTAGATGATATCAGGGTTAAACTGGCGAAGGCTACCATCATCGAATACCAAATCTTCATAAAATCGGCCATAGCCCCCCTGATAAAACTCAGGCTCAATTCCCATGTCTTGTAAGAACAACTTTAAAACAGGCTCTAACTCACCAATAGTCGAACCGGAGAATAAAGCTATCTTTTTAACTATTCTACCATCTGCATTTTTTAGGCCTCTTAAAAGAGAACGCTTTTTCTGCATTATATAGTCTGCATCAATTGGAAAACCGATTACTCCCAAAATACCCTCTTCAATAATGTGTATATATATAGAAATTATACGAAAAATAGTACGATATGTCAAGAGTAACAACCGTTTAAGCCGTTTTTTCGAGTCTATAAAACAAGTGGTAGTTTATAAAATACACAAATATTAAAAAATAAGTTGCAAAACAGTTTTTCTTGTGATAAAATTAATTCAATTGTAAAAAATACTATATTTAGGAGATGTTGAAATGAACGATATTTTTAGTCAAGCGAGTTCTATGGATATATCCGGCGGTAAAACCGCAGGTGAAACTCTCATTACCAGAGATACTATTTTAGTTGGTACTATTGCTGCAGATTCCTCCATATATATAGATGGCGGTGTTAAGGGTGATGTTTTTAGCAAAAATTCTATCCAGCTTACCGGTAAGGTTGACGGTAACATGAAAGCTAACGACATTACAATTACAGATGGCGCCGTAAAAGGAGATATCAGTTCTGAGGGTAACATACACGTATCGGGTGACTCTGTTATAGTAGGTAACCTAAACGGTAAGTCATTAGAGTTTAATGGAAAGATAAAGGGTAGCGTACACATTAATGGCCATGCAATCATACGTGAAAACGCAATTATTCATGGTAACCTATCTGCCTGTAACTTTACCGTTGATGATGGTGCTAAGATTATTGGTTTTGTTGAGATTATTCGCCCGACAGAGACAACCGGTGTACCGACCGAGAAGATTGAAGATATAGTTGACTTTAACGATATTGAGATTCCGGCAGATGCAGGAACACCTAATAAACCAACAGTTGAAGAAGCTCAGGTAGAAGCTGCACCGGCAAGTACACCGCTTTTTGAAACGGTTTCATCCGCTAAGGAAGATGTTGTGGTAGCTCCGGTAGTTGAGGAAGTTGCTCCTGCTGCTCCTGTTGTTTCTGAGCCGGAGCCGATTGAAGTAGTAATAGAAGAGCCTGTAGTAGAAGAAGAACCGGCTGAAGAAAAAGAAGAAGAAGGAAGCGATAGCTTTGTTGATGAGAAGCAAAAAATGCTTCAGGATCTGCGTAGCAGAATGGAAAAAGCAAAAAAGAGTGGCCAGTCGCTATAACTTCGCAACCCGACGCACACTTAACTAAGACTATATAGGGGTCGTCTTGATAATTAATCGGGACACCCCTATTTTTTTGAAGGATAGAGAGATGAAGAAAACAGTAATAATATATACCGACGGTGCATGTAGTGGAAATCCCGGTGCAGGTGGCTATGCAGGAATAATAAAATATAATGAGCACGAAAAAATAGTAGTAGGCGGCGATGCCGATACTACTAATAATCGTATGGAAATGCTTGCCGTTATATCATCCCTTGAAGCTCTTAACGAGCCATGCAAGGTAGAACTTTACAGTGACTCAAAATATATACTTGATGCACTTGGTAAAGGTTGGGCAAAATCATGGCGTAAGAACAACTGGATTAAATCGGATAAAAAGCCTGCCCTTAATTCAGACCTATGGGAGCGCCTTTTAAACTTGTCAGAAAAGCATGATCTTGTTCTGCACTGGGTAAAAGGTCATAATGGCAATACCTATAACGAAAGATGCGATAAACTTGCGGTGGAACAGAGTCAAATCTATAAAAGATAAAATTATATTTTCAAGTCACGCTTGTTATAGCCTACACAGCCTGCCACTAACGACGCAATATATACAATAATGTAGACTATAAGTGCTATTAATGTATCGTTGCTAAGCTCTAGTATTTTGTCGGTGCTTAATGTTATAAAGGGTGATAGATATAAAAGGAACTCTGCCTTATCCCCTAACAGCTGCCCAAGATAACCCAACATATAACTTATAAGAACTATTGCACATGCAATTCCGCCAGAACCTAATTTGGCATTAATACCTGCAACCTTAAACCCTACTGCACCAAATAATAGCGCAGTAAAACCTGTTATCTTAGCAGTCGAGATAATGTCAAAAAGTATAAAAGATTCTCCACCGCCGATAATACCACATATAATTGCAGAAATTATCGCACAACTTAACACTACACCAACTGCGATGGTGGAGGTTAGATATTTAGATATATAGATTTCGGTTCGGCTAACAGCTAAAGAATTTAAAAATTCTATAGATTTTGATTTTTCTTCCTTTGATATAAGACCGGCAGAAAATGTTGCTGAAAATATTGATACAGCTACAATAATTATTCCGTAGATTGTACCATAATAGCTAATGTAGTTTGACATATCCGACATGTTTTCCATACCTACAAACTGCAACAACTCCTTAGGCATTGCCTCCATTTTAATAAGTGCGATATCTTTAATAGAGGAAAACAGACCCATGTATAGGGTCATTATTCCTAATATGGCTATACTCCATCCGAGTATAGTTTTTCTGTTTATAAACAAACTAAAGGAACAGAGTCTTAAAATGTTTTTCATCTCAATGTTTTTCATCGCTCTCCTCCTTATAGTAGCCGATAAACTCCTCTTGTACAGATTTGTTTTTTATTTCAAGATTTTTAAGATTAAGCTTAGAAAGCCTTAAAATTAGTTCGTTTATATCGGTGTTTAGCTCAAAAGTCTCACTAATTCCGTCTGCTGTAGTGTAGCTAACAATCTGGTTATGTTTTATCTTTACATCCTTCATATCAAAAAAATCAACAAGTTCGCCGTCTTTAATAATTGCAACTTTATCACAATATTTTTCAATCTCGGTTAGATTATGGCTGGATAAGAACACTGTTTTCCCACGTTCTTTTTCCTTTAAAATAAGCTCAAAAAATTTATCCTGCATTAATGGGTCAAGTCCATTTGTTGGCTCGTCTAATACTATAACATCACATTGTTTTATAAGGCCTTGAATTAACGATAACTTTTTTTTGTTACCAAAGCTTAGCTCATCAATTTTTTTAGATAAATCAAGTTCAAAATAATCGGCAAGACTTTTTACCTCCTCTGTCGAGGTGTTTGTAAAACTTGCAGCAAATCGTAATAATTTATCACATGTAATATTATCATAAAATGAGGCTTCGCTTGGAACATAACTAACCCTTTTTTTTATTGCCTTTGTATCCGCTTTGCTATCCATGTTTAGTATAGATATAGTTCCGCTCGTTATATTTATCATATTTAGCATGCTTCGCATGGTAGTGCTTTTGCCAGCACCATTCTTGCCTACAAAGCCCACTATATCCCCTTTGTTTATGGATATTGTCAAGTCGTTTACAGCTGTAAAGCTACCATAACTTTTATAAAAATTATTTATTTCTATTACTGACATTTTTCACCTAACTATATAAATAATAAATTTATTGTATCATAATCTATTCGCTGTTGTAAAGATATTTATACTGTGCATATTTACAAAAAATCTATTAAATGCTATAATTATAAGATGTTATTCTTAAAAATGAAAAAATAAAGTGATTGGTGATAACTAGATGATAATATTAAATATTATAATAATTCTTTTTATTGTAATGGAAACGGCAAACATTTTAATTCTTTACCTAAATCCGGCAACTAAGCTCGGAAATGGAGTAGGTGTTTTTAAATCCTACCATGAAAACCAAGATAAAGAAGATAATCGACTGTTTATAAAATACCTTATTAGGTGGGTAGCTAACGCAAAAGTTATATTTATAGCGTTGCTTATAGTTATACTTATAACTGCGCCCGAGCAGGTTAAACTATATTCATGCATAGCCACAACAGCCTCAATTGCCATGTATTTTATAACATTGCATCCCATAATTAAACAGCTGGATAATGATGGATTAATTTCTCCTAAGGGTTATTCAAAAGGTTTATTTTTTATGATAACTGGATTTATTGCAATGTTTATTGTTGGAATTACACTGTATTATATTATATAGGAGTTTTAGTAATGACTAAACCTAGTAGGAAAAAAAAGATAGTTTTAATAATACTGTCACTACTGATTATAGCGATAACCGTAACGGTTATCTGGTTGGTCATACCCTACAAAACTGAGGCTGTTGCAGTTGATATGTTAGCTAACGGCAATGTGAGTGATAATGGACATGTTATAACGATTGAATCACCGGAGCAGACCAACACTGCAATAATTTTTTATCCGGGCGCAAAGGTGGACAACACAGCATATCTTCCACTACTGGATACCATTGTCGATGATGGAAACATAAGGTGTTTTTCGGTTGACATGCCTATAAATTTAGCTATTTTTGATGTAGACGCAGCAGATAAAATTATCTCAGATAATCCAGAGATAGAAAACTGGTATATAGTAGGTCATTCGCTCGGTGGTGCAATGGCATCCGAATATGCTTATAAAAACAGTGACGTAATAGATGGTTTAGTAGTATTAGGTGCATATGTATATGGCGACTACCCTATCGAGAAGTCGTTAACTGTGTATGGAACACTTAACAGTGAAATTGAAATGTTTATTGACTATGAAGAGAATATAGTTACAATTGAGGGTGGGAACCACGCACAGTTTGGGAACTATGGAAAACAGCCGGGTGACAGGGATGCTACCATAACTTCTGAACAGCAGCAGCTACAAACTACGGATGCAATTTTAAATTTTATAGATCAACAAAAATAAAGGTGAAATATGAAGGTATTAGCGATTAATGGAAGTCCAAAAAAGAACGGGAACACATTCATGGCGTTATCTATTGTCGGAGAAAAGTTAAAGGAACAAGGGATAGAGTTTGAAGTTGCACAGGTAGGCTTCGCTAGATTTAGCGGATGCATAGGTTGTAATGCCTGTGTAAAGGCAAAGAATTTAACATGTCCAGCCTTTGACGATGGATTTAATGAAGTTGTAAAAAAAGCCAAGGAGGCCGATGGAATACTACTGGGCTCCCCTGTTTATTACTCAGGCGTCGCCGGGGGTATGAAAAGTTTTTTAGATAGATTTTTTATGGTATGTGGTGTTAACGGAAATTTTCTTCGCCACAAGGTAGGTGCATCAGTAGCGGCCGTGCGCCGAAGTGGCGGTATTCCCACGGTAGATGAGCTAAACAAGTATCTGCAATACTCCGAGATGATTATGGCTACATCAAACTACTGGACAGTTGTGCATGGAAATCAGCCCGGTGAGGTAGAAAATGATGCTGAGGGTGTACAGATATTAGAGGTGCTTGGGGAAAATATGGCATGGATCATGAATGTTATTGACAGATCAGATCTAGCTAAGCCGATAAAGTCAAAGAAGATTTGGACAAATTTTGTAAGATAACTTCACTGTTTTGCCTCTGACAACCAGTGATAGCCCTACTGAAAAAAGATAGGGCCTCACTCCCTACATAAATAATAGCCTGCCTTGAGCCGTGTCCACCTACATTTGTGGATGCGGCTTTGCATATAGGACTTAAATAGTCAAGCGGGAAGATTCTATCTAATTTGCACCTTAATAAAATACAAAAAAAATTAAACTTTAAACAATAACAGACGATATTGTTATTAAGGAGTAAAATAGTATTGTGTATGTATGGGGTTATTATGATTAAGGAAATCAATCTATCAAACTTAACTAAAGGCACATCTCAACAGCAGGTGGTTTTGCATAAGGAAAGGCACCATATCGAACCACATGAAGACAAGGTTATTATAAACAATGAACTAGAAGATCATGAGATAGACATTAATAAACTTATGCGAGCGTATGAGCAGTATAGGTTAAAGCCGCTTGAGATTCCGGCAGAGATAAGGTGGCAGCTAAAAGGCTTGTTTGATACAATGGTAGCAACTACCCTACAGCCTGAGCTGTTAGACGAGGCAACAATGGTTTTTAGAGATGCTATAATTGACCAGCTTAAGGGACTTTTTGACACTGAGGAGCGGTTAGGTGCGCAGCGGTTACAAGCAGTGCTTGTAGAACAATCTATCAAGGCGCTTGAAACCGAGATGAGGCAGGCAGAGATACGCGCCGAAAATATGAGGATAATGATAGAGTGCGTCAAGATAGCCGGCAAGGTATCTAAAGGAACTGCATCTATGGAGGAGATTCGCTTTTTACAAAAACATGGAATCGAGATGTATGCTATGGCTGTGGCCTTAAGCAAACCGAAAGAGGATGATGATAATAAAGAGAATGAGACGACTACAGATATACGCTCAAGGGATGAAGGCAAGATAAACACAGCACAGCCCGAATCCGAAAATGGCACTGCCGGTGATGTGGTAGCTGTTGCGACTGCACAGGGCGCCACAGAGGCTATCTAATGAGCTAATTTTAAAGGTATCACCATAATTTATGGTGATACCTTGTTTTTATCTTCTATTCGTCATAGTTAGCATGTCTTTTGT
>CAYJKW010000064.1:0-13002 GCA_964370765.1 uncultured Oscillospiraceae bacterium | reverse complement strand
TAGTTTAAGCATTGTTATAGAGATTATGCGTTTACACGGGAGGAAAAACACTCCCTGTTACTTATTTTATTTTCATTTTTTGTGCATTATATTTTTTTTAATTATCCGGTTGCGATGTATATAAACGACACCATTATAACGTTGGTGGCAAATGTGCTTTTAACACTTTTATTTGGTATTGTTTATATTGTAGTTATGGGACGTTGCTCCGCTGATGTATCAAAGCGGTTAACAAGGAGAATTATAATCGCCTACAGTTTAAATTTAACGTTTTGCTTATTAATAGGTGTTGCTGTCACTGCCGCTATGCTAACCCTAACATCAGATGTTTATATATTCGATATTATAGATGGTATTCCTACGATATCACCAAGTGAGATAGGGTATGTGTTTTTTACAGTACTCTCAATTATTAATTATATCTATATTTTTGCAGCGATGTTTTCTGCATTTTCTTCAATTCGCATAGGTTTTTGGGCGGTTCCTCTTGTGTTTATCAATCTGATTGGATGTACATTTCTTAGTCAACTAGTGGTGTTGTTATCTTCGCTTACTGCTATGGGCATTGTAGAGGGGTATGTATCTGGACTTGTTGCCACAATAACTTTAAAGGCAATTGCTGTGACCGTGTTTTGTATAGTTGCTTTTTTAGTAATAAGGAGGCGTAATGTTAGCACAGCTTAAAAAAGGTGTATTGGAATTTTGTATACTTACTGTTGTGGACAAGGACGAGTATTACGGCTATAAAATAATGCAGAAGATAACTGCCGTATTCGAAGACACCAGCGAACAGACTGTGTATACTATTTTACGCCGGCTACTGGCCGAGGGCTATACCGAATGCTACTCGAAGGGTGTTTCCTGTGGTCCACCACGTAAATACTATAGGTTGACAGAAAAAGGTAAAAAGTATCTTTTGAAATGCAATGAAGATTGGGTGTTTATTAATAGCTGTGTGGAAAAATTATTATAACTGTAGACAGGAGTACTGTCTGTTTTGTATAATAATGTACAGACGTTAACAATGAAAGGATTATATATGATAAAGATAGGTATGAAGCATGAGGAGAAAACGGTTGTATCGGATGAAAATACTGCGGCTGCAGTAGGGTCGGGTCAACAACGTGTGTTTGCCACTCCTGCAATGATAATGCTTATGGAAAAATCTGCCATGAATAATGTGGGGGGCTATCTAGAACCGGGACAGGCTACTGTTGGAACCATGTTAACAGTAAAACATGTTGCGGCTACACCGGTAGGGATGGCAGTGCGTGCAGTTAGTGAGCTTGTTGAATATGAAAAACGTCGATTGCTGTTTAAGGTTACTGCGTATGATGAGCAGGAAATGATAGGAGAGGGCACACATGAACGCTTTATAATTGATGTTGAGCGCTTTATGGAAAAATGTGATGCAAAGTTAAAATAAAATAGGTTTTATTTCGTATGAAAATAGCCGCAACACCTTGTGATGTTGCGGCTATGTTTATTATAAAGCGTATGGCTGAGGTTGGCGTTTTTTGTAGTAGACGGCCTCTTTAAATCCAATAGTTTTTAGCATCTCGGCAGCTTCTGGAATACCAGACCCTACATAGATATCCTCGTGTGCATCGCTACCTAGGGTAATAAGTCTTCCACCCATTTGATAATAAAGTTGCAAAAACTGTTCGTCCGGCAATGTTGCACCGATAGGTTGCCTTAGTCCAGAGGTGTTGCATTCGAGTGCGATATCTTTTTTTATCATTATTGAGAAAAGCTCTTTAATTTTGTCTTCATACACCCAAAGATCACACGGCATTTTTTCCTTAAAATAATAGCGTGACGGATAGTTAAGATGTGCAATTACATCCCCTAGATGCATTTCTGCTGTTTTAATAAGATCGTCAAAATATCCCCGTAAAAGCAGATCACCTTCATTTTTAATTCTATCAGCGGTTATAAAGTAAAAATCCTCTTCATCATATGCAGTGTGCTGAGACATAATAATATGATCGTAGTTATGGCGGTTTACAACCTTTGCCGCAATATCCGGGAAATGTGCAGCCTGCCCTAGTTCGGTGCCGTTTAACACCGAAATACCAGCCTCGTCGGCAAATGTTTTGATAGCTTTTACAGAATCATCCGAGAAATCAATCTCCTGCCAGAAATAGTCCTTTTCGTTATGTTCACAATCCACATGGTCGGTAAGGCATATTATCGAAACACCTTTAGCGATTGCACTACGACAGATCATGCTTAGTTCCGATTTTGCATCGTGGCTTATGAGGCTATGTAGGTGTGTATCAACAACAATTTTATCAGACATACATGCTCCTACACCTAAAGAGAACCGATTTTTTTGCGGCAGCCAGAACATAAAAGTTTATTTTCATATCCTTTTAATTTCTTTTCAGATCCGCAAAAAACACATGTTGCTTGATGCTTTTTAAGGACAATACTATCGTCCTCGGTAAAGATTTCTATTCCGTCACCTACTTCAAGCCCAAGTGTGCGCCTTAATTCTATAGGTAGTACTACACGGCCAAGATCGTCTATCTTTCTTACAATTCCTGTGGATTTCATTATGCATTCTCCATTGTCTTTTACATATATTAACACAGATCTACAGATTTGTAAATATTTACCAATTAAAAAACAAAAAATTAGTATAATAGCTTAAATTTGTGATAAACTAATCGCTCTTTTTGGTGTTTTCAATATACTTATCAAGCCTTGCCTCGGTACTTTTAATTATATTAAGTAGACTAGGTGCATATAAAGCATATTCCTTTATAAGAAGTTCGGTGTTCATAATAAAGGCAGAAGTGTCCTTGACCGAAGCACCCAGCCCAGCACCTTCGCCCTTTAATATTGCTTTTATATTTGCCTCGCAGATATGCGCCTCGGCGCTTGCAAAGCTATCAAAGCTATGTTTAGACAACGAAAACATGCTGTCGGCATTCTTGTTGTTTGAGCCATATATATATCTAAAGCATTTATAAACCGAAAGGGCGATATAGGCAGATATTTCCCCGACTAATGCTTTGTCAGGGCATGCATTTAGTTTATCAAACAATATGTTAAGTGAGTTTGATATAAGTTTTTTATTAAGAGTGGGAAGAACACTGCCACGATAGGCGCTGTCCTTTGCAGCAGATGGATCTGGTATATCCTCCACCGATAAAGCTCTACCGGTGCGCTCAGCACTTCGACCAAGAAGGTAGTCGCAGGAAACACCGTAATAATCAGCTGCCTTTACCACAAAATCAAGGCCACACTCCCTAATGCCTTTTTCGTAGTGGGATAGCAATGCTTGAGAAATACCGAACTCACCTGCTGCATGCTTTTGGGTAATTCCCTTCTCTTTTCTCAACAGTGTTATTATTCTGCTGAAGTCACCGGCCATACTTAAAATTCCCTTTCAAATTACAATGTTGATAATACATATAGTAAATTATATTGTATAAATAACGATTTGTAAAGAGTATTTTGGATTTTTATAAATAATTATATATGTTCTACGATTTATTTGTTGATTTGTATCAGAAATTTATTAGAATTTTAGCTATGATTTTTGATAATAACGGATGAGTTTAAAAATGCTAAACAGGTTGTTAAAAATCAATTGACTTTAATTATTAAGGCACGTTAAAAAATATTAGATTTATTAGATAAAACCGCATGAAAAGGGTTGACTTTCTTATAACAAGGAAGTACAATTGAATATATATTATTTTCGGGAAATAGGTTGTGTTTTAGGTTGACCCTTTTGGTCGTTTATCTTGAACATTATAATTTGCCGTGAATTTTGTATAGGTGGAATAGTTTTTACATGGCGCAATATAATTATATAAGTAGATTATTTGTTGAAGTACGATTGTTTTGTTTGAATGAATGTGAGCGATGGCACTATGTTGAATTTATTTAGCACTAATGATATTGAAACTTATTCTAACTTTCATCAGGATGTAAACTGTGAAAGTTATAAGTTTTTGGGCGCCCATCCTGCATTTAGAAACATGAGGCATGGGGCGGTATTTAGGGTTTTTGCGCCCAATGCAGAATATATCTATGTGACAGGTGATTTTTGTGATTGGGATGATGCGAAATTTGAGATGGAGCTGATTACCGAAAACGGATTATATGAATGCTTTGTCCCCGGGGTCTCGTATGATGACAGATACCAATATGTAATTATTACACAGGATGATACTAAACTTTTTAGACCTGACCCATACGCCTTTAGGAGTGAGGAAATGGGTGAAAACACTGTTTCCATATTCAGCAATCCATTTAGCTATCGCTGGAAAGATAGCGCATGGAGGCGGGAGCAAAGTTCGGTAAATATTAAATCATCAGCAATTAATATTTACGAGCTTCATCTTGGCTCTTGGAGACGAAATTCAGATGATACTGATTGTAACTATAGGGATATTGCTGATACCTTGATAGCCTATGTCAACGAGATGAGTTATACACATGTTCTGTTGATGCCGATTAATTATCCAACAAGCCAATCTATATACGGTTATATATTAAGAAGCTTTTATGCTCCGAACGAAAGTTTTGGATCACCGACTGACCTAATGTACTTTATAGATCGACTGCATGCAGCAAACATTTCGGTATTATTGGATATACCGTTAATGGGGTTTTCTGAGGATGACAAGGGTCTTTATCTATTTGACGGTGGTCATATATATGAAGAACCAAATCCACTTCATCGCTTAGATCGATCCACCGGCATGACATTGTTTAACTATGGTAGTATAGAGGTACAAAGTTTTTTAATATCTGCTGCAGTTTTCTGGACGTCTGTATATCACTTTGATGGGATTAAGCTTAGTGGAATATCATCGGTTTTACATCTTGATTACAAACGTGCTGAAGGTGAGTGGGAGAGAAACAGGTTTGGTGGAAATGAAAACCTTGAGGGTATATCGTTTTTACAACGGCTAAACAGTGAGCTTCACAGTCGTAATGAGATGTTAATAACAATTGCAAAGGATGATAGCAATTGGCCAACAATAACCCACGACAGTATGCGCGGAGGGCTAGGTTTCGATATTTCTGTGTTTGGATCATGGTCCGATAAGGTGCTTTCCTATATTGCTAATGATCCGATTTTTAGAAAAAACTACCATCGACAGATTACAGATACATTTACACAAACCGTTAACGAGACTCAGCTTATTGGGTTTAGTCATAATCAAGTTATGTTCGGTCAGTGCTCCATGATTAACAAGATGCCGGGAGACTACGAAAATAAATTTGCGAACCTAAGAACACTTTATGGCTACACAATGGCGCATCCCGGTAAAAAAATTCTTTTTATGGGATGTGAAATCGGACAGTTTATTGAATGGAAACCGGACAAATCATTAAGTTGGATGTTACTTGATTTTGACAGCCACCTACAGTTACACCGCTACGTAAAGGCATTAAATAAATTCTACAAAACCCATTCTGCACTTTGGGAAATGGATTGTAGTACCGAAGGATTTGCGTGGATAGTGGCAGACGACAGCGAACAAAATATTGTCGTTTTTTCAAGGTACAACCAAAAGGATTCCCAACTTATCTGCATTTCAAACTTTGCACCGGTTTTACGTGAGGAGTACAGTATAGGTGTACCAACTAAAGGCATATACCGCGAAATATTTAATTCTGACGATGAGATATATGGAGGGACCGGACATAAAAATGAAGGAGAGATTAAGAGCTATCCTGGATTACGTCACGGCCATAACAACAGCATAAGTATTACTATACCGCCGCTATCAACTATCTTTATTAACAAGGAATTATAATATTAGATTTTCAGAGGAGAGAAGGAGGAGTAAATTGAAGGAATGTGTTGCAATGTTACTTGCCGGAGGGCAGGGGAGTAGGCTTTATACATTAACAAAAAAATTGGCAAAACCAGCAGTGCCGTTTGGTGGAAAATATAGAATAATTGATTTCCCGTTATCTAACTGTATAAACAGTGGTATCGATACTGTTGGTGTGTTAACCCAGTATCAGCCACTTGTGCTTAATGAGTATATCGGTAATGGACAGCCGTGGAACCTTGATAGGCTTTACGGCGGTGTGCATGTGCTATCACCTTACCAAAAAGCCAGTGGATCTGATTGGTATAAGGGTACTGCAAATGCTATATATCAGAATATAGATTTTATCAAGCGCTACGACCCGGAGTATGTTCTAATCCTATCAGGTGACCATATATATAAAATGGATTATTCTGCTATGCTTGATTTCCATAAGGAAAAGAATGCAGATTGTAGCATTGCTGTTCTTAATGTTACAAAGGAAGAAACAAAGCGCTTTGGTATTATGACTGTTGATGCTGAAAATCGAATTACAAAGTTTGAAGAAAAACCACAGAACTCTGATTCGACACTTGCATCTATGGGTGTTTACATATTTAGATGGGAAAAATTACTTCACTACCTTGAGCAGGATGAAAACCAACAGGATTCATCAAACGATTTTGGAAAAAACATTATTCCGGCAATGCTATCGGATAATCAAGGATTATATGCATACAATTTTGATTACTATTGGAAAGACGTTGGTACCATAGAAAGCCTTTGGGAGGCTAATATGGACCTTTTAAATCCTAATGTAGCGCTTGATGTTTGGGATTCGCGTTGGAAGATTTATTCGCGTAGTCCAGGTCTGCCGCCACATAAAATTTTAAATAATGCAGTTGTCGAAAACTCTATGGTTACAGAGGGGTGTACTATAGATGGCGATGTAGATTTCTCGGTGCTTTTTGCCGGGGTTAAGGTTGGTAAAGGTGCGATTGTAAGGGACAGCATTATTATGCCCGGTGCAGTTATCGAAGAAGGGGCCGAGGTTCATTATTCCATAGTTGCAGAGGATGTAGTAATTAAGAAAAATGCAAAGGTTGGTGTTAGACCGGAAGATATGCAGGATACTTCTAAATGGGGGATAGCTGTTCTTGGTGAACGGATTACTATAGGTGAGGGGGCTATTATAGGCCCTAAAGCAATGGTTGAAAATGATGTTGCGGGAGGTGAAAAGATATGGGAGTAAATTCAAAAACAGTAGCGGTGATGTTTCCTAATAGCCATGATAAAGAACTTGGCGAGCTAACAACACGTAGGGCTGCGGCTGCTATTCCATTTGGTGGCAGATATAGACTAATTGACTTTCCTCTTTCCGGGCTTTCGGTAGCAGGTGTAGAGCGTTGTGCGCTGATTGTTAACCGCAACTATGTAAGTTTAATGGATCATATTGGCAGTGGACGTGAGTGGGACTTTGTTAACAAACAAGGTGGAATTAGCATATTTCCTCCATACTCAGAGGGGCAACAACATGCTGATGATAAGGTGGATTCACTTTATAGCATTATGGGGTACCTTGAAAAGTGCAGTGAGGAGTATGTTGTACTTATAGATTGTAATTTTGTTGCTAATATTGACTACCGTGATCTATTTGCAACACACCGTCAAAGCGGAGCTGATATTACAGCTGTGTATGTAAAACAGGTTATATCTCCCGAAATGAGGGATAATAACATTACATTTTCTTTAGATAACGATGGCAACATTACCGAGATACTATCGGATGATTTTCATACCGATGAGCGTAATGTATCATTATCTATATTTGTTATGCGCAGAAGCATACTTTGCGATATGATAAAAGAGGGGCATACACGCAACCGTACATTCCTTGAAAAAGAGCTTATCAGTAAATGTATAGGAAAACTAAATATACAGGGTTATGCGTATAACGGGTTCTTTAAATTCATAACCGATCGTAAAAGCTATCATATGCCAAATATGTCGCTACTACACGATGATAACATGGAAAAACTGTTTCCTACAAGGCAACCGGTTTATACAAAGTTACGTGACGATGCACCGGTAAGATATACCGTTGACAGTAAGGTTAAAGATTCCGTAATAGCAGATGGTTCGCTGATAGCCGGTACAGTAGAAAACAGCCTTCTTTTCAGAGGTGTTAAGGTAGAAAAAGGTGCAACTGTAAAAAATTGCGTGCTTATGCAGGATACCGTTGTAGAGGCAGGTGCTGTGCTTGAGCAGGTTATTACCGATAAGAATGTAACCATAAGTGCCGGAAATGAACTTAAAGGAACTACAAACTACCCTGTATATGTTAACAAGGGAGAAATTGTTTAATTTACTGGTTTTGCGAAATGAATTATTAAAATGGAGGGTTTAATGAAAATATTGTTTTGTGCAAGTGAGGCTGCGCCGTTTGCTGTTTCGGGTGGCCTTGGTGATGTTTCGGGAAGTTTGCCTGCGGTTCTTAACAATGATACACAGGAGTGTAGGGTTGTTATGCCGTTATATAAAAACATTTCGGAAAAATACCGCGATGAATTAACCTTTTTGTGTGATTTTAGTGTGGACCTGGGCTGGCGCAGCCAGTATTGCGGTGTTTATAAGTTAACATATAACGCGGTTGAATACTACTTTTTAGACAATCAGTTTTACTTCTTTAGAGATAGCGGAATATATGGTTACCTTGATGATGGAGAGCGGTTTGCATTTTTCTCAAAGGCAATTATCGAGATGCTGTTCTACATCGACTATACGCCGGATGTGCTACATCTAAACGATTGGCAGACAGCACTAGTTCCGGTGTTGCTAAAAACAAATTATGGCGGGAACCCAAAGACCGATCCAATAAAGACACTGTTTACTATTCACAACATACAATATCAGGGCAAGTATGGGGACTATATGCTGGGTGATGTTATTGGTCTTGGTGATTGGGAGCGCCCGATACTCGAGTATGGCGGTGCAATTAACTTTATGAAGGGTGCGCTTGAAACAGCAGATGCCATAAGTACAGTTTCACCTACCTATGCTAAAGAATTACAGTATAATTGGTTTGCATATGGATTAGACCCTGTGTTAAGGGGCAAAAGTGATAGGTTAACAGGCATACTAAATGGAATTGATATTGATGGTTACAATCCTGCTACCGATAAAGTAATAGCTGCTAACTATACTACAAGGGCATTTGCTAAGGGTAAGGAAAGCTGTAAGAAGGCTCTTTGTGAATACTTTAATCTTGAAGATGAATCAAGACCGATAGTTGCTATGGTATCGCGCCTTGTGACCCATAAGGGAATTGACCTTGTAAGGCATATGGCTCAAGATTTAATAGATAATGGTTTTTCGATAGTTGTGCTTGGCAGTGGCGACAGCAACTATGAGGCGTTTTTCAACTACCTTGCAGAGCAAAATCCGGGTCGGGTAGGGGTTTATCTTGGTTTTGTACCGGATCTTGCACATAGAATCTATGCCGGTGCTGATATGTTTTTAATGCCATCAAAGTCGGAGCCTTGTGGTCTTTCTCAGATGATTTCTGCAAGATACGGCACAGTGCCAATTGTACGTGAAACAGGCGGACTTAACGACTCTATTAATGATAATGGGGATGGTAAGGGCAACGGTTACACATTTAGCAACTATAATGCACATGAGATGTTTGATTGCTGTATGAGGGCCTATAAACTTTATAAGGATAAAAGGGCGTGGAGATCTCTTGCGATTCGTTGCATGAAATGTGATTTTAGCTGGGATGCTTCTGCGGCAAAATACACAGAACTATATAATTTATTGAAAAATAGTTGACAAATTGGCTTAGAAGTAGTATAATCTTATTTCATAAGTAGTATAAAACATGCTGTGGTGAATTATTTGCTATAGCATGTTATAAATACTTTATTGGTTTTAACCCACTACAGATGGAGAGGTATTGGTTTGAGCAAAAAAATTGTACTATCCCATGAAGGGCTATTGGCTTTAGAAGAAGAACTAGAAGAACTACGCACGGTCAAGCGCAAAGAGGTTGCCGAAAAAATCAAGGTTGCTCGCTCGTTCGGTGATTTATCCGAAAACAGTGAGTATGACGAAGCAAAAAATGAGCAAGGGTTTATAGAAAGCCGTATTATTCAACTTGAAAGTATGCTGAAAAATGCAAGTGAAATCGATGAAGATATTCTGTCGTTTGATGAGGTATCTGTCGGTTGTCATGTTAAGGTTGTAGATAGTGATGGCGATGAGAGTGATTATGATATTGTTGGATCACTTGAAGCAGACCCTAAAAAGCAACGTATATCGGATGAATCTCCGGTAGGCAGTGCTTTGCTTGGCAAAAAGAAGGGCGAGGAGGCTGTTGTTACAGTTCCAAGTGGTGCTAAACTTACCTTTAAAATTTTGGAAATTTCCAAACAGGTACACTAAAATTTAACTAGTAAAAGGCTGTGATGAGATTGTCTCGTCACAGCCTTTTATCTATTGTGTTTAACCTAAGCCCAATTCTTTATCTAAAAAGTGAACAATGTCAATTGCCTTGGGGGGGCAGCCGACTATATTTTTGTCGAATCCTTTACAGCATATTCCTATGCCGCAGCCATTTAAAGATTTGCCTTTGTAATCCTGCCCAATATGGATCTTCTCACGTAGATAACGCAGTTCACCCCTGTCTTGCAGTCGTGCAAGTGCATGAATAAGATTACCATAACATGCAGAGCAGGCTGAGGATGCAACAACAAATTCTTCAAGTGCCTTAATTCTACGTGGGGATGCAGGCGATGGAAGTTTGCTGTCCTTGTTAAGTTCGGTTACATTCGCATTATTTATATCTGCACTGCCTACACCAAGTTTTTCGGCCATTGTAATGTATGGTACATCACTAAGCTCAAATCCCATAAGTGCCGCCCCGTATGCATCAACAAGTACACTGTCGATACCGGCTAACATGCGATTAGTCTGTACCGGGTTTCCACCTTCCTCAAAGTCTAAATCACCGTTTATGCTATCAACAATTACGAGATCGGCGCTACGAATTTTTCCAAGTGCAGCAATAGGTTTATGTAATCCGATACTATGAAAATGACGCTTTGATTTATCGGATATACAGCCTTTCATATTTTTAAGTGCACAGGTCATAGATGTCTGGCAATGTCCCTTTAACACGGGCAGATTAATTAAAAAATCAAGATCCATTACCTGTTTAGACATCTCAATTTCAATGCCGCCCACAGTATGTTTTTCATACCTATCATCCTTTACATCATAAAGTGGAACGTTATACTTTTTTGATATAGCCTCAAACCCACATACCGAGTATGCACGTTTAGTGTTATCTCCAACCCAGCTACTTTCAATAATACATAGGTTATTGTAGCCGTTACATTGCAGATAATCAATGATGGTCTCTACTATAAGGGGGGTTGTTGTTGCCCCACCGGAAGATGGTCTTGCAACCACAAGGTTAGGCTTTAAACCAATTGTCGCATCTTTATTGCCGATCAAGCTTTTTATGTCTATTGCCTCAAGCAACTCGTTTGTCATTGTTGCGGCATTGTTGCCATATGTTATAAAAATATCATTTCTGTTCACAGGTATTACCTCCGGATAGTTTGCATTTAGATAATTATATCATATTACTATTTCGTTGTCATCTTTTTTACAATAGTTTGTTATCCGATAGATATCTATAAAGCTTGTTTAGCGGTAAACCCATAACGGTATAGTAGTCGCCGGAAATAGATTTGACAAAACGTCCTCCTAACCCCTGTACTGCATAGCTGCCGGCCTTATCGGACGGTTCCTTAGTATTGATATAATCGCCAATCTCTGCCTGCGTTAAATGATCGAAGGTTACGGCTGCTGTAGAGCAAAAGCTGTAGTTATGTTCATTAGACATGATATGAACACCGGTATGAACATTGTGTGTAACGCCGGAAAGTTTATTTAGATGACAACGTGACTCGTCGGGCGATAGTGGCTTGCCCAGTATTTCGTTGTTTAACTCAACCACAGTATCAGATGCAATGACAATATCATTGCTATGTGCCGAAAAAACCTCATGTGCCTTCTGCTTGGCCAGAATTACAACCGCCTCCTGTGCTGTTTTATTGGATGGAATAATTTCTTCTGCTGTAGGAACAACAACCTTAAAGTTTGTCGTAATCATCGATAGTATTTCTTTTCTTCTCGGCGATGATGATGCAAGTATTAGCATAGTAACCTCTTTGATATATATAACGATTGTAAAAACAGCTGTATTAGGTAAAAAAACTTGTAGAGAGTATACACTAATGAATGTGCTTTGTCAAGCAGAGAGGGTTATGCTATTTATATATCTTTTTGGAATAATTTTAGGCTAAAAAGGTGATGTGAAAAATTTGTAAGTAAATTGAAATAAGATTTCTCTTTACAAACCTATCACATTTGTGTACAATAATATAGTAGTATCTCATATTGCGTAGGGAACAAAACCTTTATGGCAGGAACAAAACAGATTGCAAGCAACCGAAAAGCATTTCACGACTATTTTGTTGTGGATAGGTTTGAGGCAGGCATTGAACTTTGTGGAACCGAGGTGAAAAGCATACGTGCTGGGACTTTAAGTTTAAAAGAGGCTTGGGTAGAATCTATCAAAGGCGAGTTGTTCGTAAACGCAATGCATATATCACCATACGAAAAAGGGAATATATTTAATAAAGATCCCTTTCGTGTGCGTAAGTTGCTTATGCATAAAAAGGAGATAAAAAACATAGCAGAGCGGGCTAAGTTAGAAGGTCTTACCCTTATACCACTATCACTATATTTTAAAGGTAGTAGGGTGAAACTTGAGCTCGGTCTTTGTAAAGGTAAAAAACTCTATGATAAAAGAGCAACTATGGCAGAGAGAGATGCAAAAAGAGATATTGACAGAGCACTTAAAGAAAGGAACAGGTAATGGCGTATCAGTGCGTTAAGTGTAGCGGAACCGATTTTGAAACCGATCAATTTCAGGCAACCGGCGGTGGTTTTGCGAAGGCGTTTGACATTCAAAACAAGAAATTTCAGACAATAACATGCACACGATGCGGTTATACTGAACTGTACAAGAAAACCACAACCACAGGCGAGAATGTATTTGACTTTCTTGTAGGTGGGTAATACCAAACCATGGGGGCGTAAAGGCTTCGACGGGGAGTGTGCAGTAATAGCAGCGGGTAGTGGT
>CAYJKW010000063.1:0-13058 GCA_964370765.1 uncultured Oscillospiraceae bacterium | reverse complement strand
GGTTGGCTTTCCCCTGTTGAGTTCCTTGTCCAAGATGTTTGACAAACCTACATATCTATACTCCTATAACATCAGCGTTGCAAATTCAGGAGAGATAATATGCGTATAAGCATATTTCTCTTGCTATAATAAATAGTTGTCATTGCTGATATCTCTAAATGCTATTCCGAATAAAACTCCATAAATTCGCATAACTATGTTTCATCATCTTTTCACCCTTTAGTAGATAGATTAGAATAAACAAAAGTGTACTGCCAACAAAGGGGGGGACACCCTCCTATATTATGTAGGCAGTACACAAAAGTTTCAGTAACTAATTATTATGTGGGGATCGAGTCATCATCGTCATAGATATAAATTGTAAGTGCAACGCTGTAACTATTGATCCTTAATAGTATCTAAAATACTTACCATGCGGCTTGTACCAAGTCTATCGGCTCCAAGCTGTACAAATTTTTCTGCATCTTCAAATGTAGATATTCCGCCAGCTGCTTTTATCATAGTGTTTTCACCGACATACTTATTAAAAAGTTCCACATCGTTAAATGTAGCACCGGACGAAGAAAATCCAGTAGAGGTTTTAATGTATTCTGCATTCGAGGTAGATACTATTTCGCAAAGCTTGATTTTTTCGTCATCGGTCAATAAACAAGTTTCTATTATAACCTTTAAAATCTTTTCACCACAGGCAAATTTCACCTCGTTAATCTCTTTTAAAATATTATCAAAAAAACCGTCCTTAACCCAGCCGATGTTGATAACCATATCAATCTCGTCTGCATTATTCTTTATTGCATCTTTAGTTTCAAAAACTTTTACGCTTGTTGTGGAATATCCGTTAGGAAATCCAATAACAGTGCAAACCTGCATTTTATTGCCTACGTAATCCTTTGCCTGCTTTACATAGCTAGGCGGTATGCAAACGCTTGCAAATCCATGCATGATTGCTTCGTCGCAAAGTGATTTTACATCATCCCAGACTGCTGCCTGTTTCAACACGGTATGATCAACCTTACAAACAATGTCATTCTTGGTCATTTTTTACCTCTTTGTTATCTTGTGATTTTTATTATCATAATCCCACGACCCTTTAGTGTTCCAAAGATTACTCCTTCGTTGCATTTTATTGTTTGACCAGACCATAATTCATCGCAACCTTTGAACGGCCTGTCAAAACGGAATAACTCGCCTTGATGGGTCAATGTGTTTTCATTGTACACACAATAAATCTCTTCTTTTTTATCGTTGGAAATGAATTTGTTGATAAATATATTATTTGACAAGGAGGGATACAATGGAATGGGGTTACTCCCGAAGAAAACATCAAAGTTGTCAAGCAAGATAGCCTTCCATTTTTTTAGCTTGCTTTTTTGTTCTGCGCTGAACGGTAGCCATGCCCCGAATATATCCTGCCACACGGCAATTCCTGTTCCATTAAATATTGCTCTGTCTATGAGCATATCCTTGCTTTCTCCGACCTTCCACCTGGAGGTAACCGGTGCATTGTTTTCGGGAAAAAGGTATCTTATTACAAAGGTTTCCGGCATATTTGGAGTTCTAAAGTGTTGATCCCATGATCCGGTGATCGTTTCTACACTTTTGGTAGTAGCAGGGAACCCTTCGATGCAGAATATAATACCGGGTCGAATTTCATCTAGTCTCTCCCTAAACCCATCCGGAACAGAGTTCATTGTGTCAAACCAAATGCCGTCTATTCCGGTTTTTTCAACTATGTTTGCAATGTTCTCTGTGATGGATTCATGTGTTTCATCCTGCTGAATATCCCACGGTTTAAACGGTAGAAAAACCCTAACTCCTTGTGATTGACACTCTTGAGTAAAACGTTTGATGCCCTCTATTCCGTCTGGAACATCGTTGTTAAAATCCCATTGTTTGCGTTGGTCTACCCCTAGCCGTGGGTATTGGAACCATAACAGAACAGAGTCATAACCGCCAACGTCTTTGCCGGCCTGTACTAATTTACTTGCATTAAACTGCTTGGTCTCATAATCGAACACCTCTTTTGAATATGCAAATGTGAAGTGTTGATATAGTATTTTGTCATACCATTTTAAATCTTCGCGCTGGTACTCTGAAAAGTCAATGTCTTGCCGCACACGCTCTCGCCAACCTGAGAAGGCCTCTTCCCAGCCATTAGTAAGTGAAAAAAACCTAAATTCAAATACATCGCTTAGCGGTTGATTTTCTATTCTTAACAGCATTTTGTTGTTTAATAGTTTATCAATCTGTGTTGTTTGTATTATATCAACGTTTCTGTTTTGATTCCAAACATCTGTAAATGGGGGGTAGTTTCTAAGTTCTATGCTAATGCCATCTTTGTTGTTTGGTAGTATGTTGCAAAGAGGAAGATCAAATTCTTTATGCAGCTGCATTACCGATAATCCGTTTTTGTTTTGGATTGGATTTGAGGGTAGGTACCATTTGTTTTGGCTGTTCATCTGTTTAAATAGCGGCAGGTGTATAAATATTTCTTGCGGAACTGAATCCTTCCAGTTAGCACCTACCTGGAATAATAGGGTGTAGCTTTCTTGCTTTTCAGAAACAAGTGATGCTCTAGCCCTAATGTTCCATTCGCTCAGCAGAAAATCGAAACTAATTAGTTGCTGTACTTCATCTTCGGCTATGGTTACACCACTTAAGGTTAGATCAGATGTTGTGTATCTTTTATCTAAAATTTCCAGTACAAACAGATGTTCAGGGTAGTTAATAAAAGATATATTAGACAAGAGGTTCACAATGTTTTTTAGTTGTACACCATTATTATAGTCGATCTCGAACTTTATGTTATCATTACAAATGACGATGCTTTTCTGCTCTTCGTTATGGTTTATCATAGTTCCCTCACAAATCTAAAAGATATTGTTGCACATCTGTTTTGGCCCTCATTCAAAAGCTGAAACTTTAGATGGTGGTTATTTTTACGAGGTCCATTATCAACATGCCAGAAATGAACAGGTTTATAATAGCTACCGCCTCTTAAAAAGGTAAACAGGTGCATACCGTCATCTACCTCGTCGCAAAGCCACTCCCATGCATTACCGCACATGTCCACAGTTCCAAACGGGCCGGCTCCTGTTGGGTAGGCATCTACTGCGGTAAGTTCTTTTGTACAGTTGCATTTTGATTTATCCATGATGTTACCCCATGGATATACTAATTTTTGCTTTCCGGCGGCAATATACTGCCATTCAAAATCATAGGGCAACCGGCCACCTTTCCATGTTGCATATGCCATAGCATCATCTCTACTGATCCATATAACCGGATGGTTTTCATAACCATTTGGTATTTTTTTGTCTACCCAATGTTTTAAAAAATTGTGATCATCCTGTGGAGTGTACCCGGTCTCTTTAATAAAGTCATAGTACTGTGCGTTGGTTACAGGGTATTTACTTACCTGTAATTTTTTAAAGTTAACTTCAAAAGGTCCGTGGTCGTGCTGGCAGTCGCCCTCCATTATCCTATGCACCACGCGGTATATGTATTTACTGGCATCGATTGTAATCATTTCAGAATAATTATTCATACTATTTTCCTACTCGTTTTCGTCAGTTTTGTGAGCTTAAAACCGTGCTGTTTAGTATTGTATTATAATGTTTATCAACTTCTTTTTTTAATGGCATTGCAGGCGCTGTGCCAAATCGAGTAACCGATAGGCCGCTTGCGACAGACCCGTATATAATCGATTCAAAAAACTCCGAACCCTGTGCAAGTGCGGCAACAAAACCCCCGTTAAATGCATCACCTGCACCGGTTGTGTCTACTACTTTATCAAAATCAAATGCAGGAATTAGTTCGGCTGTAATCTGATCATTTGCATAAACACCTTTTGAACCCAGTGTAATTATTACCTTGCCTACACCTTTGTTAAAGAATACATTTGCGGCTTTCTCCAAATCATTAATATTTGCCTGCGATACATCTATACCGGTTAATATCATTGTCTCTGTTTCGTTTGGGGTTATAACATCAACATTGCACAAAACACTGTCGGGCAATGGTTGTGCAGGAGCAGGATTTAGAACAACGGTGCAGTTCTTATTTTTTGCGTTGCTAATAACTTCTTTTGTTGCGTCTAAATTTGTTTCCAGCTGTGTAAGTAAGATAGAATCTTCTTCTATTTCACTGCATATTTTAGCTATGTCTTTTTTATTAAAACTGTTGCATGCTCCTGGAACAATAACAATCTCATTCTGAGCTGAGGTTGTTTCTACCATTATTAAAGCAACCCCTGTTGTTTGGGTATCATCCACTATTATATTATCACTATTTAAACCGTTCTCTTTGTAAAAATCAATCGCAAGGTTTCCAAAGTCATCGTTTCCAATTTTGGTTACAAACGAAACATTTGCACCCAGGCGATGTGCTGCAATAGCTTGATTAGAGCCTTTGCCTCCCGGACCCATCTTAAAATCGTTACCAACAATGGTTTCTCCCGGAAGTGGGAATTTGGTACATCTTGAGGTCAAATCCGTAAAATAGCTACCAAAAATAAAAATTTCATTCATTACTATTTCTCTCCTACCTTATCCTTTTACCGCGCCCGTCACAAGTCCTCGTACAATCTGTTTTTGAAACAGCACATACGCAATAATGCAGGGCACAATGCTAATAACAATGGCCGCATACATCGACACATAGTCTGTTGTAAATTGATTTGTAAAATACTTTATTCCAAGCTGTAAAGTTTTATTGTCGTTGGATGAAATCATTAAATTTGCGTACACAAATTCGTTCCAGCAGTTTAAAAAGTTAAGCGTTGCCGCCGTCATTAATCCAGGTTTTGAGAGCGGTAGTATAATTTTTGTGAAAATTCCGACAAAACCACACCCATCTATAGTTGCTGCATCCTCCATCTCTTTTGGAATCGACTGCATAAAGCTTTTAATCAAGAATGTAGAAATTGGCAATCCAATTGAGGTATATATTAATATCAACGCCAATAGATTATCATAAATACCAATTTTATTAATAATAACAAAATACGGAATCATTAAAGCGTTTAACGGAATTAAAATTCCGGCAGATAGTGCCATATAGACCGAATCTCTACCCTTAAAGCTAAATCGTGATAAACAATAACCCATCATTGCACTAATAAGTACATTTAAAAGCGTTGCAATCAGGCTTATTGCAACCGAGTTTATCATCATTCTGCCGATGCCCGAAACTTCGATAGCGTTAATATAGTTTTGTATCTGCCATACTTCCGGTAACGAGAAAGGATTGTCTAATAGTTCTGCATTCGTTTTAAAGGAAGAGATAACGAGCCATAGAAGTGGAAACAGTGCATATATTGCAAAAAATAGAATTAATATCCACTTAATAAGCTGAAAAGCAATTGTCATGATAGGATTACTCTTGATTGTGCGCATGATTTGTTTGTCTCCTTTCACTAATTTTGTCAGCTATACTAAAACCGTATCGTATGGTGAATATAACTAAGATTCCCAATAAAATTAAGATAACTGCCGAGGAATTGGCTCTACCGTAATTTCCGTTTTGCATATTTTTGTATAGGAACAAACCTAAAACAGAGGTTCTGTTATTTGGCCCGCCATTAGTCATTGCGAAAACCTGATCGAATGTTCGTATACCGAAAATAGCTGCCAATGTTACGCAGGTAAAAATAGAATTTTTAATAATGGGTAATGTAATGCGCAAGTCTTGCTGGATTTTAGTAGCGCCGTCTATTTCGGCAGCTTCGTAAAAAGATTCATCTACACTTGCGATATCCGACATGAAAATCACCAAGTAGTAGCCGATATAGAATACCCAGTAAATCATGATAGATAAAAGGGCGGTATCAGGATTACCTAACCAGTTTGTAGCATATTGCTCTAAGCCTACTAGTTTTAGCAAACCATTGATTGCACCATATTCGCTATTAAACATTGCCTGCCAAAGTGTTGCTAAAGCAATCCCCGAGATCACCTGGGGGAAAAAGTAAACTGTTCTGAAAATTTTCCAGCCCCTTGGTCTTCTTGATAAGATCATCGCCATAAGCAATGCAAGCGGCACCTGAACAAAACTTGCAGCCATAGCCCATAAAATATTGTTTTTAATACTTGTAATAAAAGTATCGTCACTGAAAATTTTCAAATAGTTCTCTAACCCAATAAAAATAGGATCAGTTATTCCATTCCACTCGGTAAAACTTGTAACCAATACAAATATTACGGGTATTACAAAAAATAGTACAAATAGTAATAAACCTGGAAACAAAAAAGCTACTATTCCAATTCTTTTACTTGTTTTATTCAAAATGCACGCTCCATCTTTTTTAGAAAACGAGCAAAGTTTAGGTTGGTAAACTTTGCTCATTATCAACTTTAAAACTAGTCGGTGTTTGCGATTTTTGTTGCAAATTCTTCTGCTGTCATCTCATCTAACACAACTGCGGCAATCGCCTGTGGGAACTCACTAACCTGTGCACTTGTTGCACCTTCGTAGTATACAGGTCCGATATATGTTGCTTCGTTTGCAAGCTCTAACAGCTCTTTTTGTAATCTTTCTGTATCATCGGACGGCTCTGTTTTTACAAAGAATAGTGAGCCTGAATCTTTAGAAAGCTCTGCAACTCTTGTTGGGTCGGTAATATATTTCATGAAAGTAACGATTGCGTCGGCCCTGTTTTGATCCTCTGTCGGAGATGCTACAAGGTATGCATTACAAGCAGAAGCCATTCCACCATGTTCACCATCTTCATATGCTGGAGGGTATGCCAACGAAACATTATCGTATATTCCTTCTGCAGCTTCAGTTCCAACACGACCGAAGAACCAAGGTCCGTTCATAAATATAGCGGTACGACCATTCAGGAAGTGTCCGGCTGCTACAGCAGCTGTTGCACCGATTGCATCGGTAGTAGTATAGTTATACATCTCTTTTACTAGCTCTGCTGCGGTTGCGAATGCGGGATCCTCCATGCCTCTTGTGTAAACATCAACACCGCCAACAGCTAATGCTGCCTGTGAATACCAAAGCTGTGTTGTGAAAGCATTTTCTCCTGTCATCTGTGACATAGGTGTAATACCGGCTGCTACAAGTTTTTCGCAGCAATCAAAAAGTTCTTCATATGTTTTTGGGAACTCATCATAACCTACAGAGGCTAACATTTCCTTGTTGTACATAACAGGGAATATTGCTGATTCGTAAGGAATGCCCTGAATTTTACCATCCTTTTCTATGTTGTCAAAAACTCCGCCTTGGAATGTTGATTTCCAGGTGTCATCTAGATATGGAGCAAAGTCAAACAGGACATCACCCTCTGAAAACTCGTTTACAACAACAGTACTATGAAGTGTAAATAGGTCTGGGGCTGCACCGGTGGTGATTAAACCTCTAATTTTGTCGTTGTAAGCGTTGTAATCAGTCTGCTCTTCAACCACAACATTGATCTCGCCGGCATATTCTTCGTTGAAGCTTGCTATCATCTGCGAAAATACTTCTGCCTTTGAGTCTTTGCCTACCCAAACGCTCATCATATTGAGTTCAATTTCCTCTGCCGGTTCTTCTTGTGATGCGCTTGCTGCATCATCAGGTGCGGGGTCTGCTACCGATCCTGGATCTGCCTCACTACACCCTGTAGTTAAGATCAGTGTCAAACTTAAGATTAGTGCCAATAAACTTCTTTTTTTCAACATTATTATTCTCCTTATTATTTTCAAAAAGCTACTAGACATAAAATCATGTTAAGGCCTGAGAATAACAAATAATCTATATCTATTGCTTTTTCGAACAAATTATCTTGCGTTCTTTTTATGCTGTGATGCCAACCATGTAAAAAAATCTTTATATCCTAACGAACTTGGACTTTCGCTTATACCGGTCACTGTAACAGAGCTTTTAGAAAAACCATTGCTACAACTAGTTAAATCTCCTTGCTCAAACAATTTGTTTTTGTATGCGATCTTATTGTTGTTAACAAGATACATCTTGCTGTATTTTACAGGTTTATTCTTATAACTCAGCTCTATATGTTTTAGTGTAATTTCACCCTGATGAAAATATTGTGTTTGCCAATCGGATATATCACCACTAAAGTTGTTATGAAGATAAATCCAAGAGCTATGCCCCAGTCTTTTAATAGTTCCAATAGATTTGCACTTTGGATTAGAAGCTAATACAACGTTTTTGAACAGCGCTACATATGCGGATCCACCGGCATTTTTGATTCTGTTTGCGGTTAATATGGAGTTTGAAGCTTGACATACATGATCATCGATTGAATGAATATTATAAACCGATATTCCATGCGCTGCAATTTTTTTTGCGGTCCTTTCGGTTATAGCATCTACCGGACATACCACAAACGCAGCGGCAAATATATTAGGGTAACTTTTTAGCATCATGTTTGTGCACATCCCACCCATAGAACAACCACCAATGTAGATTCGATTGCGATCTATGTTATAGCTTTGCAGTAATATGTCGATAAGATCTTTTAGGTGTTTTGTGTTATGTTTGCCGTGTGCCGACTGAGGAGCTACAACAAAAGCACCTTCCTTGCCAAACTTTTTCTGATTTCCATCCGTAACCCATCTTGGAAGATAGTTGTTGCTGACCTGTTGCCGGTTATCTATGCCAATTTCTCCCATTCCGTGTAACCAAAGTACAAGTGGTGCAGCCTTCTTTGGTTTAGGATCAAACAATCTATATCGGATATCAATAGTCTGTAGGTCTAAAAATTTATCAATCTCCGGATTTTTTATTCCTACACATTTTATAGGTTGTCCATTAACTGTAACTTTATAGCTATCTGTCGAGTCAGGATAAACTTGGTGAATCTGTGAAATTTCAGTTTTTAACTCAACTAAAAGATTGTTACCATTTCTATTGACTCTTGATATTTCCCTAGTGATGTGCTCCTTGACTCTTTCAGCTGCCGGATAGCTAGTGTATTGAACTTTTGCTGATATATGGATGTTGTCTTGATTTATGTCTGACGGCATGTTTGGTATTAGTATGCCGACTACTGCTTCTGCCCAATCGAAATTTTGACCAATTAAACAAAAGGTTTTCATAATCACAATCCCTTATCGTTATCAAATGTTGCTATCGTTATATATCGGCATGCTACATGTCCATTATCGGTTGTACCGATACCAACACAGCCGTTTAAGTATGGGTTTTCGTTGTCTTCAACCTCTAATCTAGTATCATCCACCAAGGCTGAAATTCTGTTTTGATAAACACTAACCGTGATTGTGTACTCCTTATCACATACCCATCTAAACGGAGTCTCGGCTATAACTTTATAACCGTTTTCGTTTTTAAGTATGGCTAAACGGTTACCGTCTAACAAGGCTACAGAATATGATCGCATAGCACCTTGAACCCGAACCTCTGCCATCATGGCTTTACCTAGAATAGATGTTAGCGCAAATATGACCTTGTAGTTTTGCCAATTGTAGCTTCCGGTATATGCATCTGCAAAATCTGTAGCAGACAGATGCAGGAGTTCGTCCTGCAAAAACATATTGCCCTTTAGTCTTGTCATCTGGCTTATCTCTTTGTGTAAAACAGTCCAATGTTCAACATTCTCATTTTTAAAGTCTATTGTGTAGTTTGCATTAACATCAAAATGCAGGTCATCAACAAAACAAATTACCTTTAGTTTTTTGTCAGAATAGCTATTGCCATCACCTAAAATTTCAGTACAAAAGCCAACTTCATCAATAAGCGCATTCTCGATAGTTGGTATTGTAAAGATAAGATTTTTCCACTCGTCCTTTTTAAGAAACTCACGATTGCCCTTGTAAATTATTCCACTTCGCATATCTCTTGCATAAAGGCTAACAAACATGTTTGCTTTTACACCATGTGGTAGCATTATACTACCGTGCACCGTTTGACCTGGATAGACAAGTGGCGAAAATGCCGGATCGTATCGACTGTCGTCGAAGTCTTTTGGGGTGTAGTAGGTTTGTTTATAAATATACAAACTATCCGGCGCATTTATTTCAGGTACAGAGATTTTTAGTGAGCGTTCTCCTGTGAAGGACACCTCGTTGGTGTTATATATTGTTTTTATGCTCTCGCTGTTGCTTGCTTTTTTTACTCTTATTGCATGCGTAGATCCCTCGTACTCAAAATGGCAACCGTCAATTTTGTTATTAAAAATATCGATCCACCTGTCAGGAGGTGTTTTATTGTCAAGGCTATATGCCAGTTTAGAGATGTAACTTGCACAATAAGGTACATCCAATATATTTAAAGAGCCGATGGTGCAAGAGCATATCAACAGGTCGTTAACAGGTCTTCTCCATTTTTCGTAATCTATAGCCTCGGACCCGCATATAACACCCATAATTGTTGCCACATTTCCTACATTGCAATCGGTGTCCCATCCACACATATTGCAGATGTTTATTGTTTTTTCAAAATCTCCATCTCCATACAACAACGATAATATCATTACAGCGATATTGGGGATGATGTGGCAGTTTCCGGGATATTTATCGTAGCCAAAGTTCTTGAAAATATAGTTGTAACAATCTCTCCAATCGTTATCATTTTTTGAACGGTAGTCTATTACGGCATTGACCACCTTGGCATACTCGCAGTCTTTTGGGATAAATTCAAGCGCCTGTTGCAGTATTTTTTGCAGATCTGTTTCAATAAAAGCAAGTGAGATGCAAACTGCAACAAAAACCCCTCCGTGGATGCCGTTCCCGTCGTGGGTTACACTGGATGCCTTTCGAGCAAAATCTGCCGCAAGCTCGGGATTACCTGGACATACAAGTCCCCATGTATCGACAAATATCTGTCCGCCTATCTGCTCTGCAAGTGTGCTTCCGTTTTTCTTTATGCTTCCACTTTGAGTGGCAGAAACACCGTTGCGAAGATTTAGATACGCTGTGTGTTCTGTAGATATCCCATATCCGCCCCACCAAAAAAAGCCGTGTTCGTATGGTGCGTAGTTTAAAAGCGCATTGCCAACATCGTTAGCCGATAAAATTTCATTGGTTTTGTCCTCTAATGCCCGTAAAAGAAAAAAGGGGCCATTGCTATCGTCGTCGGCAGCGAAATTCTTATAGCTTTTGGGGTAATAAGATAGTTCTCCAAATAGATTTTTTATCTCGGCATATGTAAAACCCTCTATGTCTGCGCCTAATCTGATACCGATAACCTTAGCAAGCCAGCCTGCATAAATTTTGTCTATCCACTCTGCTTTCATACGTATACCTTTTGTGCTTTTAATTTAGTAAAATATTTAGGAAACATTTCCTAGATTAAATTATATACGTTTTGGATGAAATGTCAATAGTTTTTGGTGTGAAAAGCCAATAAACATACGAATTGTATGATTGCATAAAAAGGCGATGCTTGTTTTGTGCGATATGTTTTGCTTGACTTTTATGAATATTTTTCATAATATTATAGTAATATAAGCATTTTGGAAAGGTTGCATCGTGACAATAAAAGAAATTGCACAAATTGCTGGGGTATCTAACTCTACTGTTTCTAAGATACTAAATGGTAAAGATAGCAGTATCGGTGATGCTACGCGGTTACGCGTACTGGAAATTGCTAAACAACATCAATATATAGTATCAGCAGCTGATAAAGGTGCAAGTAGCCACTCGTTTAGAATAGGTATAGTTTTAAAACAGCATACTTTAAAAAGTGATTTTTTGATTGGATGTTTAATATATGCAAATTCCCACGGTTATAATCTGTTGGTTTCGGAAAATAGCGGCTCTATCGAACAGGAAATCAAGAATTTAAACAGCATGTTAAACTCAAATGTCGATGCCATTATTTGGGAAGTTGCATTTAAAGAAAATATACCGTTTTGGGAAAAGCTGAACAAGCACAATATACCGACTGTCTATTCCAGCTTGCACCTAGATTCTTTTTTTAATCTATCATTATCCGACCTTGCCTATACTGCAACAAAAAAGCTTATTGAGTTTAAGCACAGCAAAATTGCATTTGTGCATTGCGGCACAGATAAAGTTGTAGAGCTATACAAAAAAGGATACAGGTCGGCACTTTCTCAAGAACAACTTAATTATAGCGAAAACCTTTGTTTTACTTTAGACGATGATATTTGCAACAAGATAGAAGTTAGTGGTGTTACTGCGGCCGTATTAAGTAACGAGGAGGACGCTGTCTGTTTAAAGAATAGTCTAAAGAACCTAAAAATAAAAGTACCAAGCGATTTCTCTGTAGTGTGTATCGGTGGCACCCGCAACATTACCGACACACTAAGTGTTCTACAAATCCCATACAAGGAACTGGGAAGTAGTTGTGCTGCTAAGGCAATTTCATCTATTGAAAAAACCCATTTTAGCCAAGATAAACCTATAGCGGTTTGGAACAACACAACCGCAAGTGTTGAGATGCACACCCCTGATGAAGAAACAAACATTCTGGTTGTAGGCAGTATTAACATTGACACTACTTTACATGTTGATCAGCTACCTCAAAACGGTAAAACAATTACTACAAATACAGTTTATGTAAGTCCAGGCGGAAAGGGCCTAAACCAGGCAATCGCCATATCAAAACTACAGTCTAAGTCTTACCTTATTGGGTGTATAGGAAACGATCTAGATGCCGCAATAATATACGAATGTTTAAACTCGCATAAAGTGGACTATAGAGCAGTTACAAAAAGCATACAAGATAGCACCGGCAAGGCATATATTCACCTGCAAGACAATGGAGAGAGCACAATAACTGTATTATCGGCCGCAAACTTAAAACTAACGCCGGATATGATTGATGAGCAAGCTATGCTATTTAAGTCAGCTAAATACTGCCTTGTTCAAACAGAGATTTCAAAAGAGTCAACAGAACACACCTTGAAATTTGCCAAGGAACATGGTGTCACAACGATTTTAAAGCCATCCGATCTACAGATAATTAAATCAGATGTATTAAAAAATGTGGATTTTTTTATACCAAACCAAAAAGAGGCTATACTGCTTTGTCCCAACGAAACGCTGATCGAAAAACAAGCAGCATATTTTATGCAACTAGGAGCAAAATGCGTAATAATAACACTTGGCAGCAATGGGTGTTAC
>CAYJKW010000062.1:0-13684 GCA_964370765.1 uncultured Oscillospiraceae bacterium | reverse complement strand
TATTAATAAGTCTTGCCTTAAAATCTTTAAGTATATATACAGCTATATATATGCCAATCGCCGGCACAAGTACAATCGCAAAGCTGGGCTTTGCCGCAGCACTTAAGACAAGCAGAAGAGAAAATAACAGTAAAAGTCCGATTGGCTTTTTTCCATCTTTTAGTTTATCGTATAGCTTTATAAATATATAAAATGCCAGCAACATTATTGGCCTTGATAAAATGGTTGTAGGATTATGCCATACATTTGGACTACCTACCGATAAGTAAAATACGCCGCCGGTTAATATTCCACCAAGACCGAAGAAAAACACCGAAAATACGCTCACTGCATCAATGATATATTGGGTGGCAACGGAGATAGTTTTTATAAAATCTTTAATTAAACTTCTAACAATTACTATTGTGGCTAAATTAGCATACACCATTAATACTGCAGAAGAAAGCGGATAATCATCTACAATTAACAGCTGAATACCCTTAACTAAAATATGGTAAAGCGGGTAGGAAAAAATATGCTTGAATGCTTCTACCACTGCAACCTGTTCGGTTGTTATCGAGTTATTAAGCAGCGATAACGAGATTATGTTATGTACGATAAAATCGCTGTTCATCTGCCCAGATGTCCAAATATAAAACATGTGTAGCATAGGCAAAGACGAAAAACATGTCAATAATACAAATGGCATAATACTATATTTTTTTATAGCTATGTCGTTTAAAGTCAAAATATTACCCCTTTTAAATCATAATAAGTATTGTTTTTATTTTCCAAGTTTATTAGACCTTGAATAATAAAACATATATTGCTGCATAACACCGGCAAACCCTTCATATAAGTCAAGCGGAAAATTCCCGCCATAGTGGGCATTAACTGTGTTAATAATCCACACATCCTCCGGAAAAGCCGCAAGCCGATGATAGCCAAAAAGCCTAACGCAGTTTGCTACCTTAACCCCAACTCCGTCAAATTCCAATAGTGCTTTAAGTATAGTATCATCATCTAAATCGTGAAAGTCTTCAAGGGGTGTCCTCCCTTCTGAAACGCTACGGGCGGCAGAGAGTATATACCGTGCACGATATCCAACCGAACAGGATAAAATATCTTCCATGCTACATCTGGCAAGCTGTTGTGGTGTTGGGAATGCATACACATCCTTTTGCAACTCATCGCCGCAAAGCCTACAGAGGGCCTCGATAGACGTTTTGATGGCAGGGATAGACTTGCGTTGTGATATTATAAATGAAATAAGTGTTTCAAAAAGTGGTTGTCTTAATATTCGTATACCATGCCCGTATGATGCGGCACTTTTTAAAAATGCATCATTATCAGCTATGGAATTGATAAATTTTGAATAGTCGGTTTTTAGGTCAAGATAGTTAAACCAATAGTTATCAAATTCATATTTAGTGCAATCAAGAACCAGTTTATCAGGAGTAGGTTGAAATAGCTTAGTTATCTTACCATCGGCAATAACCCTATAACCATCCTCATATATGTTAAATCTAAAGCACTGACCACTGTCTGCAATCTGTGCAAGACTAAAGTTGCTTACCGTAAGTTCAATCATTTTACCCTCATTACTATATCTTTTAATTATATCAGACAAAAAATAATTATGTCAAGCTAATTATCGATAAGTTGACATAACTAACTTAAATAGCTATAATTAAATAGTTAATATAATGGGAAAATATTGTATGATTAGGGTGTTACACTGTGTTGTCGGGATGAATTACGGCGGCTACGAGGCATTCATAATGAATGTATATAGAAATATAGATAGAAAAAAAGTACAGTTTGATTTTTTAACTAGCCTAAACGGTGCTTATGACAACGAAATTAAAAGCCTTGGTGGGATTATATACAATATACCTTTTATAACAAAGATAGGCCCATTTAACTATAATAAAAGATTAAAAATTTTCTTCAAAGAACATCCTGAATACAAGATTGTGCACAGCCATATGGATAAGTTTTCCGGAATGATTATGCGTGCGGCAGCTAGCAGTAACATTCCGGTTAGGGTAGCACACAGCCATAATACTCAAAACGAGGGCGGCTTTTTATATAATGTTGTAAAAAACTATTATGGCAAACTTATTAATAAGCACTGTACTGAGCGTTTTGCCTGCTCTGATGCTGCTGGTAGATGGATATTTAATAACGAAAAATTCATTGTAGTAAACAATGGTATAGATATAAAGAAGTATTTAAAAAACGATGCTGTACGTGCATTTATGCGTAAAAAACTAAATACTGACAACCGATTTGTGGTTGGTCATGTCGGCAGATTTGCAGAACAAAAAAACCATTCTTTTTTGCTTGATATTTTTTACGAAATAAAAAAGTTAAATAAAAATTCTGTTTTACTTCTTGTAGGCGAGGGCGACCTAAGGCAGGATATAGTTAAAAAGGCCGCAGCGCTACAAATAACCGATGATATTATTTTTTACGGTTTGACCGATAAGGTGCATGAAATTGTTCAGGCGATGGATGTGTTTGTTTTTCCATCACTGCATGAGGGGCTTGGCATTGTGCTTGTTGAGGCACAGGCATCAGGGCTTTACTGCTTTGCCTCAAATACTGTACCCATGGAAGCTGATTTTAGTGGGAACGTAGCTTTTTTACCGCTTGATTTACCCCCACAAAAATGGGCAGATGATATAATTGTAAACAAGCCTATTAATGATGACATACTTAAAAAAGCAACCGATTCCGGCTATGACATACCATCCACTGCAAATTTTTTACAAAATTATTATCTAAAAGCTGTGGAGGAGGTATGAAAAAAATACTATTCGTACTTGATTTCATATATTCCGGACACACTACCAACATTCGGTTAGCACAGGCTGTCGCATCACAGCTAAAGAACAGTTATGATGTATGGTTTTTATGTAATGCAGATAAAAACCCTTTGCCCAACGAAAAAGTTGTATTATTCAGTAGCTACGCCGATAAAAGGTCTTATGAAATAGTTAACAATGTTCGTAGCAAGGGTGGTGGAGTCGCTACAATGGCATTAGAGTTTGCAAAAAAACCTAAGGCATTATTAAATGTTGCTACAACGGTATTATTAAAATACAGCCTTGCAGAAAAAGTGTTTAAACATGAAATAGAAAGAGCCTGTAAACAGCAGGACTTTTATGCGGTTATATCAGTATCATGCCCACACTACACCATGTTTGCAGTTGCAAATAGCAATATTACCGCAAAAAAGATAGCATATATTTTAGATCCATATAGCGATAATGCAACTATGCAGTATGCTGTTAGCGCTAAAAAAGAAAAAAACTTTCTTTCTAAAATAGATCACGCAGTTATAACCGAACCTATTAAGGATTACTATTTAAAAAATAATTTTATACAATACATGGATAAGGTTACGGTAGCACAGTTTCCTGCACTTGCTGAAAAGAAAAGTTACGCTACTGCTAATGATAAAATAACCTGTGTATTTGTAGGCAATCTATATCCCGGTATAAGAGATCCAGGTTATCTTTTCTCCCTTGCTGACAGGCTGGATAAAAGTATTAACTTTAGTTTTACCGGTGGCGGGCACGAAGGTTTTAAAAAAGGATATCTGGATAAGTATACTACAGCCTTAGGTGGTCGGCTTGCACTTAATACATCGGTATCACACGATAAGGCGCACCAAATTCTTGCACAAGCAGATGTGTTAATTAATATCGGTAACTCGGTGGCTAATCAACTACCAAGTAAGGTTATTGAATATATGGGATACTGTAAACCGATACTTAATGTTTATAAAATCAAAAACTGCCCATCCCTTAAATATTATAATAGATATCCACTTGCCTACAATCTTAAAGAGGGGGATTTTACCGATAAAACTATAGCAGAGGTTAATGAGTTTATCATTAATACAAAGGGTAAACACCTACCCTATAATATGATTGAAAAAACATTTAGGGAGACAACACCCACCTATGTGGCAGCACAGTTTGACAAAATACTTATGGGGAAATGATGAAAATACTTTGGTATGTAAATATTGTAATGCCAAAAGTGGCACAGCAACTAAAGCTTAAAAAAGCTTCCGGTGGCGGTTGGCTTGAGGGTCAGGCTGATGCACTATCCAAGGTAGAGAATATATCACTTACGATCGTAAATATAACTACCGCTGTAAAAGAGTTGCGCTCGACAACAATTGATGGAATAGAGTATATTTTATTACCTAAAAAAAATTATATAAATTCCTTTATAGAGATTTCAAGCAAAATAAAGCCGGATCTATACCATATACACGGTACCGAATACAGTTATAACACCGATATAATCTGCCACCTTTCCGCTATCGGTGCAAAATTTGTAGTATCTATTCAGGGTATAATTCATAGCTGCGCTAAGCACTATTGTGACGGACTTCCAACTAGGTATGAAAAAAACAACCCTATCGTTAGTTTAATGGACAATTTATTTTATGCTGACAGTATCGCGACTGCAAAAAATAATTTTATTAAACAGGGAATAAATGAGATAGCTGCATTTAAACTAACTAAAAATGTTATAGGTAGAACAGAATGGGATAAAGATACCGTTACCGCAATAAATAATAAAATATGCTACTTTAGTGTAAACGAAAACCTTAGGGATTGTTTTTACTGTGATGATCTATGGACCTATACAGACTGTACACCATACAGCATATTTGTATCGCAGGGGTTTTATCCAATAAAAGGTATACATAATATATTGTATATATTTCCAGAACTTATCAAAAGATATCCCAATATATCATTACGCATTGGAGGCCAAAAAGCATACACGCTTGGAAATAAGATTCTTGATTTAGGGGTTGACTATTTTTTTGAGTACCAATCATTCATAAAAAAGCTAATAAGGCAACATAATCTAGAATCATATATCTATTTTACCGGTTCACTTAGTGCACAGGGGATGAAGGAAGAATATCTAAAATGCAACATTTTTTTATCATGCTCAACAATTGAAAACAGCCCGAATTCTGTTGCAGAGGCTATGATACTTGGCGTGCCGGTTGTAGCAAGCAATGTAGGTGGAACATCTACACTTTTAAGAGATGATGAAGGGCTGCTTTATACAAGCCTTGATAAAAAACAGCTGTATGATAAAATATGCTTTGCGTTCGACAACCCTAATGATTTGTCTCAAATGTCAAAAAAAGCAAGGGAACACGCAGTAAGCACACATGACAGAGATAAAAATATAGCCGCGATTTTAGAAGCTTATCAAAGGATAACTGCCGAGGATTAATATGACAATAAGTTTTTTTTCAAACTTTTTAGTTCCGCACCAACTTCACTTTTGTAGCTGTATGGTTGAGCTATTGGGCACCGATTTTAAATTTGTTGCTACCGATAATTTTAAAGCAGATGAAGTTACCGCAGGATTTTCTGATATAAATTTGCAACATGATTTTTGCCTTGCAGCATATCTAAATGATGAAAATCATCAAAAAATGCTTAATCTTTGTGATAACAGCGATGTTTTAATAATTGGCTCTGCACCGGAGTGGATTTTTAGGAGAAGGATGAAAACAGGCAAAATCACATTTAGGTATAGTGAACGGGCATTTAAGCCATTATTTAATAGCAAGAACAACCCTTTAACGCTTGCATTTATGTTTAAAGGCAACACTATTTATAACAATAAGCCACTTTATATGCTTTGTGCAAGTGGGTATACTGCAAAGGACTATCGCAGAGTAGGCGCATACAGCAAAAAAGCATATAGATGGGGTTATTTCCCAAAAGGCAGTACAAAAACAGCATCCGAACTTCTTACAATAAAATCAAAAAACAAAAGAATAGCCATAACATGGCTTGGTAGAATGATTGATTGGAAGCACGGTGAACTTGCAATAGAGACTGCTTACTATCTTAAAAAAAATAAAATCGATTTTTGTTTAAAGATGGTAGGTGATGGAAACAAAAAGGCAGAATGGAAATCACTAAGCGACACTTACGGCCTACAGGATAGAGTGACTTTCACAGGTAGCATAAAAAACAGTGCTGCTATTGCAGAGCTTGAGAATACTGATATATTTTTATTTACCAGCGACGCAAACGAGGGATGGGGAGCAGTTGTAAACGAGGCTATGAGTAGTTGTTGTGCAGTAGTAGCCTGCCACTCGGCCGGTAGTGTCCCTTACCTTATTAACGATGATATTAACGGTTACAGCTTTGAAGAAGGGGACAACCAAAAACTTTTCAACGATACAAAGCGGTTATGCGAGAACAGTAGATTAAGAGAAAAGCTCGGGATAGAAGCAAAAAAAGATGTTAGCGATGTATGGTCTGCTGAAAATGCTTCAAAAAATTTGATAGAACTTTCAAAACAACTTTTAAACAACGGTGATAAAAATCCTATAGCATATGGTCCTTGTAGCCTCGATGATGTTAAATAAAGGAAGAAAAATTGTTACTAACAATTGTTATTCCGGTATACAATACCGGACGATATCTTGAAGAATGCCTGAACAGTATTATACTGCAAGGCTTGGATTGTTGCGAGATTATTTTAGTTAACGATGGTAGCACAGATAACAGTGCAAAAATATGTGATGACTACGCTTTTAAACATAATAATATTACGGTTGTTCATCAAAAAAACAAAGGCGTTTCTGTGGCAAGAAATAATGGTATATCAATGGCTAACGGAGAATACATTACCTTTGTGGATAGCGATGATATTTTGGCCGAGAAGTGGTTGGAAGTCATATCTAAACAAATTATAAAAAACCACTGTGACATGATAACATTCTCGGCGCGCTACTATATGGCTGACGGATCACCTGTAGATACAAGCTTAGACAGCTTTAAAGTAATAAACATCGAGGAACTACGGCAGCGATTCGGCGATATTTATACTGTTGGAATCGGATCGGTTTGTTTTTCTGTCTATCGCACTGAGCTTATAAGAAAAAACAAAATTTTATTTAACGAGGACAAGCGATTAAACGAGGAGACCTTTTTTAACCTTAAAGTCTTTGAGTCTATACAAAGTTTTGAGTATATAGATAATGTTTTATATTTATACAGAGTTCATAATGAATCCTCATCAAACAAAGGAAGCACAGAGTTTTTAGATATAATATTAGAAAAGGTAAAAGTTTATGATGCCTTTTTGAAAAAAACAGGATTTATCCCCTGTGAAACACCAGGTGAAATGTTACAAAAGGGTGTGTTTTTACAGTTTTTACAGGCTGCAACCTCTACTAACAGTCTAACCTATAACCAAAGGGTAGCTGTACTTGATAGAATTTATAAAAACACAAAATATCATGATCTGTTAATGGATTATCACGGGCTACGAGGCTCAGGGATTGGACTTATACTTTGCAGGATTTCCGCTAAACTAAAAACACCTCAGATTGTGGTTATTCCTTGTACAATAAAAAAATTGATCAGCAGATAAGGAGATATAATGGTATCGGTTATAATACCGGTTTATAACACCTCTAAATATCTAAAGGAATGTGTAGACAGTGTTCGTACACAGTGTTTTCACGACCTTGAGATTATACTTGTTAATGACGGTAGCACCGATAATAGCGGTGATATATGTGACGAATATACAGCTATAGATAACCGTATATCTGTGATACATAAAAAAAACGGTGGACTTGCCGATGCAAGAAACCACGGTGTTACCGCCGCTAAGGGTGAGTTTATATTTTTTTTAGATAGCGATGATTATATAAAAAAGGATGCCATATCAACGTTAAACGCAAGACAGCTGTCTGATAACTGTGACATGGTTATATTCTCCTATTGTAGATTTAAAGAAATCAATTCTAATAGGGAGTTTTTAGAAAACGGTGATTACACATTAAAGTCCGGTAGCTATACCGAAAAAGAGGTCCTTGCAATGTTTAGCCATCACTCACTGTCACTTGTTACAGCTTGCTTTAAATATGTTAGAGCAGATATAGCAAGGGATATTAAATTTCCGGTTGGCAAAATATGTGAGGACGAGTTTGTAGCACATCATTTTATCAATAGTTGCAATAACATTGCAGTTATTTCCGATAAACTGTATTTCTACAGGGATAACCCCAAAAGCATAACAAACAACAATAAATTTTACCAAAACCCCGACAGGCTTATTGCAATAGCCGACAGAGTGGAGCTACTTCAAAAACATGGCCTTTGTGAAGCGGCACAGGAGCAGTCAGCCTCGTTTTATCGTTTTTTTAGCTATAGTTATCCAAAACAACACCCTGTTAATATCGAAACATCCGGGCAATTATATGACCTATTATTAAAGATATATCCTATATTAATTAAAAGTAAAAAAATTACAAACTTTAGTAAATTTAAACTTAAGATGATTAAAATGTTTCCAACACCCTATTGCATGCTATACAACCTGATATATAGATAAACTTTTTGATACGGCTATACAAATAGTGCTGATTGTGGTATAATCATAGTCGGTAATTTTAATTGAGGAGACTAATGGACGACAATCGGTATTATACCGTAATAAAGGCACAAAACAGCACCTTTGATTTTAAAGAGGTGTGGCGATATCGCGACCTAATCCTGCTTTTTGTACAGCGCAATTTTAAACTTGTATATAAGCAGACTGTTCTCGGCCCGTTATGGTTAATACTCAACCCATTGCTAACAAGTGTAATTTTCACATTTATCTTTGGTGGGTTTGCAGGCATATCCACCGACGGACTACCTCAATTTTTATTCTACCTTTCTGGTAATACTATATGGGGATTATTTAACACATCGGTACTTAACACGGCAAATACATTCGTTGCAAACGCTAATATATTCGGTAAAATTTATTTTCCAAGAGTAACAGTACCTATATCGCAAATATTAAGTGCACTTGTTAACTTTTTAATCCAGTTTGTTATGTTAGCATTATTTTGGATTTATTATTTTTTAACCGGTGCAGATTTGACAATATCAATATATATATTATTGGTTCCTGTACTGTTACTGCAGGCAATACTACTGGCACTTGGTGTTGGCGTGATTGTATCTAGCTTAACAACTAAATACCGTGATCTTGCAATTGCTGTAGGTTTTGGAATGCAGCTTTGGATGTATGCATCACCGGTAGTCTACCCTATATCCGAAACAGGCGGTTTAATGCGTTCTATAATTTTAATTAACCCTGTTACATCAATTATTCATAACTTTAAGTTTGCACTTTTCGGCACCGATGAACTTTTAACAGGGTATTGGATATTATCTTGGGTAGTTACCTTGGTGTTATTGTTCTTTGGATTAAAGCTGTTTAATAAGGTAGAGAAAACATTTATTGATACCGTATAGGAGTAGGATGCAAAAACCGATTATCGAGATAAACAACGTTAAAAAGTTGTATCGTGTAGGCCAGATAGGCGGCGGTACGCTTACAGCCGATCTGCAATCTTTTTGGGCACGATTAATGAAAAAAGATGATCCTAACCGACCACTCTTTCAGGAGGAGCGGTTAGTAGGTAGCACCTTTATGGCCCTTAATGGAGTTGGCTTTACCGTTAACAAGGGCGAGGCTGTTGGGATTATCGGTGGTAATGGTGCCGGCAAAAGTACATTGTTAAAGATTTTATCCCGTGTAACTGCACCCACAGATGGCGAGATAATACTTCGTGGTAGGGTAGCCAGTATGTTAGAGGTTGGCACCGGCTTCAACGGAGAGATGACAGGGCGTGAAAATATTTATATGAATGGTGCTATTCTTGGCATGTCTAGGGCTGAGATTGATAGCAAGATGGATGGAATTATCCAGTTTAGTGAGTGCGGCGACTTTATCGATACACCTGTTAAACGTTATTCCAGCGGAATGTATGTAAAGCTTGCTTTTGCCGTTGCATCACACCTTGATAGCGAAATTATGATAATGGATGAGGTTCTTGCGGTTGGTGATGTCAATTTTCAAAAAAAATGCCTAAACAGAATGAGCGACTCGGCCAGCGAGGAAGGCAAGACTGTACTGTATGTCAGCCATAACATGGCTACAGTACGCCAGCTATGTAATAGAGTTGTAGTTTTAAAAGACGGCCTTGTTGTGTATGATGGCGATGTAGAAAAGGGGATTGAGATATACTCACAACAATCTGTTAATGTTAATACTAAACGTAGCTTTGATATAAATGCTAAACAACGTTACGACGCATATATTACCGAAACACAGCTACTTGATACCGAAAATGGTTGCTACAATTCGGATCAAAAAATCAGGGTCGCAGTTAGATATATTGTCAAACGTACACTATCTGATATTAGGTTTAACCTACAGATAAAAAGCTGTAATCAATGTATAGCAACAATGTTAAGTACTGTAACCAATATAGAAGCCCGTGATACAGAAAACGAAATTATTTTAGAGATAGACATCTCCCAGCTTAGTGTTGGTAGCTACGACTGTGATTTATATATCGGTGGTTATAACGTATCCTCCTACCATGATTATGGTGCACAGTCCTCGGCAATATCTTTTCAGGTTATAGAAAATAAGAATCAAGATGAAGTGGTATGGCCAGGAAGCTGGAGTAGTATGGTGATACCTCTGTGTAGGGAGATAAAGGATGAATAACGATGTATTCTATTTTCCGAAAAGGGTTCTTGAGGATACTTTGGGTGTTAGACTTTGTGAAAAGCATTATAAAATAATACCATTGCTTTTACTTGTGCAGTATAGGCTGCACTCACTTTTTGGTGAGTATCAAAAAAAACGTCAACGAATACTTGATTATGATTATGCAGCAGGAGATATACCTACTAATATATTTAATTCGATATTAATGCTTAGAGATAAAAAACCGGATAGTTCAAAGTCTGGTAATATACTGTTGTCTAGAACATTAACCGATAACCCTCGTTATGCTGATGCATTTGAATGGCTGTGTAACAACCAAAATGTATCGGTGCCACAACGTATAGTTCCTACTAAAAACAATGTAACTAAATCGCTAAGATCTAACGAAAAATATAACTACACATTTTTTTGTAACGAATCTGTTTTGGGTGCAAAACTTTCGGCAGCAATACTAAGGTATCAAGATAAAGCGCACATGCTTTATAGCGGCAACCAATCCGCTATAGACAAAGAATTATCTTTGTTAGAGGAATTATATCTTATCCGCAAGGAATTTATAAAACAGCTGTTGCTTAAACAAGGTATAGAATGTTTTATTACTGTTAACCAATATAGTGCCCCTGATTTACTTTTATGTGATGCCTGTAACGAGCTTGGTATTGTTACTAAACAGGCAGAACATCACACCTTAAAATATCCGGACTATGATAGTAGTACAAACAAGGTTAAAAAACTTACATTTGTTAACGAACATCTACTTTGGGCAGATAGCGACCTTATCATTAATAAGAATATTTACAGCTATCTACCTGCATTTAACCAGACAGTTAAGTTTAGTGTCGCCGGTAGTCTTGAACTTGTAGATGAAGCAATAACCAAAAGGGTTGGGGATATAGGTGATAAACGATATTTAACCCTAATGTTATCAGATATTCCTACCGATGACGATAAGATAACGCAACAGGTGCTAAGTTGGCGTAGCGAACTGTTCTTACAGCTTAGTAAACTTTCAAAAAAAATCGATATGCCTGTTAGAGTAAGATATAAGCCGGGCAGTGGTATGTATGATGAGTACGATAGGGCAGAATTTGTAAAATATGGATTCATAGTGGGGGAGAGTAGTGCACAAAGCCTATACTACGATATACTTTGCAGCGGATTAATAATCTCAACTCCATCTTCGGTCGTAGAGTTGTGTGGCTATCTTGGTAGACTTGTATGTACTATTGATTACCCTATGTTAGCAGCTAACGAGTCAGAGGGGGTAGAGATGGCCGCCAATATCCCGTTAGATCAAGTTTCAAATATCAATCTAAGCGATCTAAGCGCAACGGATAAAACAGCATATATTAATTTTAATATCTTAACAGAGGTGAAATGGAAAGAGTAGATTTTGTATTCCTTTATGAAGTAAAGGCGAGAGAGCTTGATAATGTATGTCTAATAGCTGCAAAGCTAGAAAATATGGGTTATAGCGTGGGTTTTGTAAACAGCTGGTATTGCCTAACAAATCCAGAGGAGAAAAAGCGCTATAGCTGTAAGGTGCTTATTATAAGTGCTGCCTTTGATACTGCCTCTATTAAATACTTTGTTGAGCATGTTGTAGATTTTAACTATGTTATTAGTCTGCAATGGGAGCAGATAATGTCAAAAGATACCCTTGCAAACGAGGAGTACAGATGGAATCTTAAGGAACTTGCCAAGGAAATTCCGCATATATCATGGGGTAGATTTAACTATGATGTATTAAGCGAGAGAAGCAAGCTCCCTACCGAAAATATTATCTTAGCCGGCCATACATCACTTGATCTTTTCCGTCCTGAGTTTGATAATTTTTTCATCTCTAAGGAAGATATGTTTAAAAAATTTGGACTTGATAAGTATACTCATGTATCACTTTTTATCTCGTCATTCACTCTTGTAAACCAACGTAAAGTTTTTTTAGATACAGCGAAGCAATCACAAGATGTTGAGGATATGGTTGAGTTGTCCGAAAAGACACAAAAAGAGCTGTTTTCATGGTTTCAGCGATATTTAACAGCTAATCCACAAAGGGCGATAGTATACCGGCCACATCCAGAAGAGATAAACAGCGAGTCGTTAAAAGTACTGTCTGATAAGGTCGAAAATCTTCATGTTATAACGGAGCTTCCAATCAAACCATGGATTAAACATTGTGATGATATATATACCTGGGTTTCTACCGCAATAGGGGAGATATGGGCATCCGGTAGAAGCTGCTATATATTAAGACCTTTACCACTACCAACCGGTAAAGAGATGATGATATTCTTAGATGCACAAACTGTAACGGATTATGAACAGTTTTTAGATACTCAACAACAGCAGGAATACAGCTTCCCTATAAATCGTGAAACAATGGAGTACTTTTATCTGTTTGAGAATGAGCCTAACTACATAAAGGTAGCAAACTTTCTTGATACTTGCATTAAAGAAAATCGTAAAACCGATGCCACTGTGAAAAAAGAGTTACAGGCAAACCTTAAATATCAAAAAAGAGAAAATAGTATTTACGGAACTGTCATGGATTTTATTGCGATCAACACAGCATTGCCTTTTGCAAACTTTGAACAGCGCAGAAAAACATACAGTATAAGAGCAGATCAAAAAAATAACAACACACCAAATCCGGATGAACATACACTCTATAAGATGGAGCGCAACTATGCCGGTGATGACGAAATTAACGCTATAAAGCAAAAATTAAAAACCATGATATAGTGTTTTGTAAAGCAGGGAAGGCATACATTGACGGCATTAAAAATACTAAAAAAATTTTTTGGATATGATAGTTTTAGGGAATCACAACAGGATATTATTGAGGCAATCCTTGATAACCGAGATGTAGTTGGTATAATGCCCACAGGGGCCGGTAAGTCTATATGCTATCAGATACCTGCACTTTCTAAAAGCGGTATTACCCTTGTAATCTCTCCCTTAATATCACTCATGAAGGACCAGGTTCAAAGTTTGATAGAATCCGGTGTAAAGGCAGCTTATATTAATTCATCATTAACACCCGGTCAGATTGAAAAAGCAATGCAGTTTGCTGCGCAGGGGAGATATAAAATAATATATGTTGCACCGGAAC
>CAYJKW010000061.1:0-13964 GCA_964370765.1 uncultured Oscillospiraceae bacterium | reverse complement strand
ATGTTGCCAATTAATACAATCACTGCCCATATTGCAGCACCTATACAGGAAAATACTCCAATTACTCCTATTAAGGATACCGGTAAGTTAGAAAAACTAAACATGGTATCGGTAACAAGGCGCACCTTCTTTTTTATACTCCATCGACTTTTGCCGATTTCCCTCTTTTTTCTTATATAGTCGACCTTAGCAGTTTTAAACCCACTCCATAATATCTGGCAGGTTAAGGCACTGTTAATCTCGTCAAGCTGTTTTAAAACTCCAATAACCTTTTTGTCAATCAAATAGACATCAAATCCATTCTCCGGCATTGTCTCAATAGCAAATTTTCGTACAAGCCAATAGTAAAAAGATGAAAAAAAACTTTTATCTTCGCGATCTTTACGTATCGCAAGCACTACATTAAATCCATCTTTCCATTTTTGATACATTTCTAATATAAGTTCAGTTGGTTCCTGCAGGTCGGCAGCCTTGACTACGGCACAATCTCCTGTGCAGTGTGATAGCCCACATAAAACTGCGGCATGACTACCAAAGTTTCTTGATAGTTTAACCGCAACTATATTTGGATCTATTTTAGAAAGTTCACAAATTACGTCCCAGCTCTTATCCTTTGAACCATCGTCCACAAAAACGATCTCATAATCGAAATCAATAACATTCAGGATTTTATCTTTAATGTCATTATAAAGTGGCTTCAAATTCAGTTCGTTATAATAAACCGGTATAACGATTGAAAGTTTACTCATCGGTATCTAATTCCCTGATGTATTCATCATAATCACGTATGTATTCACTATCATCATAAGATTCACTTGAAAGACATAAAAGTATAGAATCTTCTGAAAAGTCGTACATATCCTTCCACAACATTTTTGGTATATAAACACCGGTGTGTGGCTGGTTTAGCACAAAAATTTCTTCGTGGTTTTTATAACGCATCTTAACTTTTGATGTTCCACAGACATTAATAAGTACAAACTCTGATTTTCTATTAGCATGGCAACCCCGAATAATATCGGTATCACTACCATAAATGTAAAATACACGTTTAATGTCAAAAGGAATATCCTTATTTCCCTCTACAACAACAAGCGAACCACGCTCATCCCCAAGTTCCGGAAATTCAATGAATTGTGCTTTTAGTTCATTCACAATAGCTCCCTTAGATAATTTTAATACGTGCAGTTCCATCTGTAACCAACTCGTCGTTTTGATTTACACAGATAAAATTAAAATCAGCCATATCTTTTTCACTAATAATTGCAGTAATAGTTATAGTAGTGGTTATAGTATCACCGTGATAAACTGCACGCTTATAATCGATGGTTTCATTAACTAAAACGGTACCCTTACCCGGTAGTTTAGTTCCAAGTAGATTAGACACCATACCAAGGCAAAATAGTCCGTGTGCAATTCTTTTTTCAAAGAATGTGGTTGCAGCATATTCCTCGTTAAGATGTATTGGATTACTGTCACCGGATATGTTTGCCATATTTTGAACATCATCGGTTGTTACTTTGCGGGAAAGTTGTGCGCTATCCCCTATCTTAAGGTGATCACATTTGTGCCCTCGTTCGCTCATTATAAGCTCCTATTCTACATCTCTAATAATTTTCGCAGGTACTCCCATAACAAGCTTGTTCTGCGGTATGCTTTTAGTTACAAGTGCAGAAGCCCCTACTATTGAATTGCTACCTATGGTTACCCCGGGAAGTATATTTGCAGCAGCACCCACTGTAACATAATCTTCAATAACAGCCCCAAATACATGATCTTTGCTATAATCTTCTCTACCCATAGTATTATCGTTAGTGGTTGCCACTAGTACGCTAATAAACACATGGTTACCGATTTTCATGTTGCCGGTTATGTGGGAGTTATCCATCACCTTTGTGTGATTTCCAATCGTTGTTTCATAGTTTACACTAACATTTCTGCTAATTATACAGTATTCACCAACGCTACAATCTTCACGTATTGAACAAAAATCGCCAAGTAGCGTATTGTTTCCAATAGTTGTAGCTGCATAAACGACAACACTTGGGGATAGAATGCAGTTTTCACCGATAATAGTCTGGCCAAACTCACTTTTTAGTTCTCTTGCTGTACTACCTGATGATTTTGGATATCTGCCAATCACACAGTGTTCAAAAATTTCACACCCTTTTTTTAGTAGTGTGTTAGGATAAATTACCGCATAGTCATGTATTACAACATCATCTTCGATAATAACATTATCGTGAATTATTGCCGTAGCTGCAATAGTGGCTTTAGTACTTATCACATTCATTACTTTGCTCCTTTTAGTATATAAACATAGTTAGTTGTTGCACTACCACCAATATTTAACATGGTACCAATCTTAGCACCGGATACCTGATAATCACCGGCACGGCCAGTCACCTGTTTGTAGAGGTCCAGGAACATCCTTACGCCGGAAGCGCCAACAGGATGTCCACAGCCAATTAGGCCGCCAGAAGGATTTATTGGCTTTTTACCGTCTAGAGTAATTGTACCATCTTCAATAGCCTTATATTCTTCACCGGGCTTGGTTATGCCAAATGCCGATATCGCAGCATACTCACTGGAAGTGAAGCAATCGTGTGTTTCAAATACATCGACGTCGTCAGCAGTTATGCCTGCTCGATCGTATGCATCCACAACGGCCTGTCTTGTCCATGGTAATACATATTGTGAGTCCTTGCTTTCCTTGATCTTTGCTTCGAATAACATTGGTGCAACCCTGTGTCCAAAACCGGCAACGGTTGGGAAAACAGCGGGAGACTTTCCTTTGTTTTCTAAATATTTCTTGCTGGCAAGTACAACCATTACGGCACCATCGGTGACCTGTGAACAATCAGTTCCTGCAAGCTTTCCACTTATTATAGGGTTAGTGTTCATTCCGCGGCATAATGTTTGCTTATCGCTCATAAACCAGTTTCTTGTCTGTGCAAGTGGGTTGTTTTTTGCATTCTGATAATTAATAGAAGATATGGAAGACAGGCAGTCCATAAACCTACTTTCGTTAATACTATTACGTTCATTAATTACATCTGCAAGCTGGCTAAAAAGTGTTGGAAATGGAAAATCTACTCCCTTTGCCTCCTGCTCATATAATGCGGCATGCCCAAGATAACCGCCGCCGGTTTTGGCATCGACAGTCTTCATTAGCTCCCAGCCCACTACAATAGCAAGATCGTAATCACCACACCGTATCTTTGATATAGCAGCATCAAGTGCCACCGAGCTTGATGCACAAGCGGCTTCATACCTTGCGGATGGTACACCTGAAAACTCAGGTGCAACCATAGTCATAAGGGCACCAAGATGCCCCTGGTCACAATATTTTTCGGCAATAAAGTTACCTACAAAAAATGCAACTTTATTGGATTTGTTAAGTTGAGCAATTTCATCATACTCAATACCGGTGTTTGAAAAGCAGTCCGATGTAACCTCACTTAACAGCCCAAGCATGTTTTTACCTTCTTTTTTCCAGTTGCGCTCAAAGTCTGTCTGTGCGCCACCTAAAACATATACATCACTCATCTCTACCTCGCTGCTCTCATATATCTGCGATAATCGTAGCTTGATTTTGGAAGATCGTCAAGCACGTTTGTCAACTCGTCGTCATAGTTTAGATGTTCTTTTACTAAACCTTTAACGTAGGTTCCACCACCAAGTGCCTCTACCAATGCGATGGGTGGCACCCAGCTGTAACCTGCGGCCATAGCAACATCTACATAGCTTATTTCGTAGGCAACATTTTTTGCAGTGTATAGCCCATAAATAATGCTTTTGAGTAAAAGCTTAAGGCAAAGCTTACTTTCGTCAGTATCATCGTTAAGTAGTTCGGCAAAAGCTTTTTTATAATCGCCACATTTTAAATGTGCTATCATCTTGTTTTTAAATGGGAAGTTATAGTTGTTAATTGCGCGGTAGCTGTCTGATTTTATATCATATACAAGGTATTCTTTTGAGCCATCCTCATTGACCTTCACCCCGTAAAGTCCTTTTCCTGTTTTCTTCCCTAGTTCTCCCCTATCTATCAATAGCTGTGCAAATTCGGGAAGTTTAAAAGTGTCGTGTACATAGTCGTTACTTTTTTCATAGATATTATCCACGATTGCCTTGTGAATATCTAATCCTACAAAATCGGCGGTTCTAAGCGGTGCCATGCTGCGACCTGTGTATGCACCGATGATTGCATCTATATAATCAATTCCGCCTTTATCTTGGTACTTTACGGCATACTGCATTACTTCGTTAATAAACTGAAATCCTACCCTGTTACCTAAAAATGCAGGTGTGTCCTTAATTAAAACAACAGACCTTCTTAACATATTACTAGCATAGCTGCAGATAAAATCAACCGATGCATCACTTGTATGTTTTGATGGAATTATTTCGCATAGGTTTAGGTTGTAAGGTGGATTAAAAAAATGAAGTCCCATATATCTGGTTTGCTGATCTTCGGTAAATGCCTGTGCAAGTTCGGTAGTAGATAGTCCGGATGTTCCGGTGCAGATATAGGCACCGGCCTTTGCAGCCTTTGAAATTTTAAGGTTATATTCGTTCTTTGTTTCAAAATTCTCTGCAAGACTTTCGAATATAAGATCTGACTCAGCACAGCATCTCTCTAAATCGGAGTAATCAAATACAAGAAGATTATCCTCAATTGATTGAGCCCTTACTGATGCAATTGCACGCTCTTTAGCTTTTGATGACTTTTCTATTGTTCTTGAAATAAGATTGACCTTTGCATTACCAAATGATGCAAAGATACCTGCGATATTTGCACCCATAGCGCCACTTGCACCAACTATTGTTACTATTTTAATCATCCTATCACCATCCATTTATCTTATCTACAATATAATCTATCTCACTATCCATCATACCGTTGTACATTGGTAGGCTTAAAACCTCCTTAGCATACTTTTCGGCTATAGGGAAATCCCCCTCTTTAAATCCAAAATTTTGATATGCCTCACTTAGGTGGGGTGGTATTGGGTAGTGAATTATTGTGCCGATCCCATTAGCTCGAAGATATTCGGCCAAATCATCACGCTTACCATCTTTAATATGAACAACATATTGATGCCAGGTAGAATCACTTCCGGGGCGAATTTTAGGTTTTTCAATAAGGGGATGCTCTATTCTTTTGTTGTATATACTAGAAATTTTGCATCTCTCGGAATTTAGTTCGTCTAGGTGAGAAAGCTTCACCCTTAGCAGACCTGCCTGGAGTTCATCTAACCTACTGTTTGTACCAACAATTTCGTTATAATATCTTTCCTTACTACCGTAGTTTCTAAACATCCTAAAACTATCTGCCAATTCTTTATTATCGGTTACGATTGCACCTGCATCACCAAATGCACCACACCCTTTGCTGGGGTAAAAACTAAAGCAACCTATATCCCCCCATGTGCCAACAGCCTTTCCATGCCAGTGTGTTTTATGGCTTTGGGCGCAGTCTTCAACAATTTTTAGGTTGTGTTTTTTAGCTAAATTTGTAATTTTTGTCATATCACATGATTGCCCATAAAGATGTACAGCAAGAATAGCCTTTGTTTTATCGGTTATTGCTTGCTCAATTTTATCAGCATCAATATTATCGTATATATCAGGTTCGACAAAGATTGGGGTTGCATTGTTTGCGTTCATTGTAATACCCATTACACTAGCGATATATGCATTAGAACAAACAATAACCTCGTCGCCTTTGCCTATGTTAAGCAATCTAAATGAAATCCAAAGTGCATCAAGTCCACTTGCAAGACCTACACAGTATTTAGCGCCTATATGTTGCGCAAACTCCTGCTCAAAGGCTGTAACCTCTTCCCCAAGTATGTACCAACCCTTGCGAAGTATTGAAAGAACCTTTTCTTCATATTCGGATGCATGTAGCTCGTATTGACGTTTAAGATTGTTAGGTAGGATTTGAAGTGGCAAGTCAATTCCTTTCATAAACAGAAGATACTTATTTTATTAATTGTAAATCAGGCATAAAAATTAAACTGACAACAAAATATTCAGATAGCATTAATTATACCATAGCTGGCATAATATTACAAGTAAAACGGTAGATAATTAATTATGTCGTAAAAACCGTTGTAAAAAAGATGGGTTCAGTTAAAAAGCAGGTTAATATAGCCATTTAAGGACCTGTCTTCACCTAATAGCTTTAACATCCCAAGTGGTACATCTCCGTTTGGTGTTGTATAGGTTATCTCGCTGTTTTCATAAGCGTTTAGGCATAGATTGTAATCAGTTGCTACAAGTTCGTCCAACACCAATACGTTATCTTCTTTGGTACCAAAACTGTACCCGATAAACTTTGAGCCATCCATATACTTTACTGCAAGGTTATTATAAAAATCTATCTGTAGCTTATAAAAGTCATGATCTCGTTTAATATACATGTCAGAGGTCATGTTCTTATAGTAGCAATCTAATATATCATCGGTGTCAGCATAGGATAGCTTTGTAATCTTTATTGTGTTTTTTTGTGCAGTGTGTATTGTTTTTTTATTACAAAAAAAGCTGCGGCTAAAGCCAAGCTTTCCATAAAAATCGAACAGCCAGTCCTGTTCCGGAATTAGTATTACCGATATACAGCCGTTTTGTCTAGCAATTTCGATTGCACGGTTTATCAGCTTAGTACTTAACCCCTGTCGTCTATAGTTAACGTCGGTGCAAACACCGAATAGATACATTGTTTGTCCGATATTGGTTTCGTAATAAAACATCTGAAGCGTTGCGGCAATGCGTCCATCCGTTTTGTATAGCAATGTGTTTTCCGGTCGATAAACACTATTAAAAAAATAGTTGTTAAAGCCATGGTCATCAGAAAAACAGCTATTAAAAAGTGGAATGATATTGTCATTTATACCAGCTGTTGCAATCATTCAGACCTCCTATAAAAATAAGTGTTTTGTTATTGGGCAGTGTTACTTAACTAGTCAATACTAGATTATGAAGATACAATATTAGCTATTTCTTTCACCTTCAAGATTAATAACCTGTGATGCTATTCGCATAGTTGAGCAACGGTGGGAAACAAGCATTACAGTTTTATCCTTAATCTTACTAATAGAGCGAAGTACAACACCTTCGTTTAAGCTATCAAGGTTACTTGTCGGCTCGTCAAGGAGTATTAGGTCGGCGTTATGCAAGAATGCTCTTGCTATACCGATACGTTGACGTTCGCCACCGGATAGAGTGTCACCAAGTTCCCCTACCTCGGTATCATACCCATTTGGAAGTGACATTATGAAATCGTGGACAGATGCTTTTTTACAAGCCTCCTCTATCTGTGCCTGAGTTGCATTTAAGTTTGCTAGTCGTATATTTTGCGATATAGTATCGTGGAACAGATGAGTTTCCTGTGTTACAAAGCTTTGGGTTTTGCGTAGGCATTGAGTGTTGATATCCCTAACATCTTTACCACTTATAGTTATACACCCTTTGTCCACATCCCAAAAGCGCATAAGTAGTTTTAATATGGTAGACTTGCCACTTCCGGACTTACCGGAAATGCCTATTACCCTATTTTTCTCAATTTTAAGTGAAAAATCCTTTACTATTGTTTGTTGATCGTATGCAAAGGTTATGTTATCAAATTCAGCACTATCAAAATTAACATCAATCCCATTAGTGACAGGCTCAACAAGTGGGTTTTCATCTAATAAATCAAGTACCCTGTTGCCGCTTGCAATGGTTTGTGATAGTCCGGCACCAAGATTTGCTGTTGCAGTTACTGCCCCAAATGATGAAAACAATGTAACGGTAGGTATTAAAATAGCCTCCATCGATATCATCTTGTTAGTATACATAAATCCCGATACTAATAACATTAGTATGGAAAAGGATAAAATAATGAGGTTAGATAGCATCATGGTTTTACCGGTATTTAGTTTTATCTGTTTTGTAGACTGTTCCATATCGGCTGTTAGGTGATCTATCCCCGCTTCACGTGATTTAATACAGTTAAATTGTAAAACCTCATCTATTCCACGAAGACAGTCAAGAAAATAGCTGTTAAGCTCCCCTGCTTTTTCGCGGTTTATCTTACCACTAATATTACTTTTTTGTGATAGCAACAACGGTACTACAACTCCGAGAGTAAGGTGTGCGATCAGTGCAATTACACCTAATAATATATTAAATGTCGAGATAAATGCAATAACAACGCAGGATGTAATTGTTGCAATGACAATAGGAGAAACGGTATGAGCATAAAAAACCTCTAATAGCTCAATATCGGATGTAATAACCGATACAAGGTTTCCTCTGTTGGCACCATTTAGATTAGCCGGTGCAAGTGTGCGTAGCTTTTTAAAAACTTTATCCCTGATTAAAGCAAGCAGCTTAAATGCAATATAATGATTACAATATTGCTCAAGGTATTTAACAATACCCCGCATTATAGCAACAACTGCAAGTGCTACAAGTATTGCTATCACTGAATCAGCGTTGTTAACGACCTGTAGAATGGCATAGCTGCCCAATACGGTAATAGATGTTGCACAAAAATATCCTATGCATCCGGCAACCACTGCTACACACATAATTGGTGTTAGAGGTTTTACAAGTGCAATAAGGTTTAACAACACCTTTAATGTACCTCTTTTTTGCATCATACACCCTCCAATTGTAGCTGTACCTGCCATAATGTTTTATATGCGCCATCTTGATTTAGTAATTGATCGTGTGTTCCCTGTTGCACAAGCTGACCGGTTTCTAGCACATATATTTTATCACAGGGGATGACGTTTGCAAGTCGGTGAGAGATTAGGATGATTGTTTTAGTGTTTGAAAGCGATTTAAGAACGGCCATTATGTCATTCTCGCTCTCGACATCGATGTTGCTTGTTGCCTCATCAAATATATATATTTCAGAATCGTGCAGAAGTGCCCTTGCAAGCGCAAGTCGTTGGCATTGCCCACCCGAGAGATTACTTCCACGCTCTAATAACTTTGTGGATAAACCCTCCTCATTGTGCAAAAAATCTGATAAATTCACGGCATCTAAGGTGAGCCAAAGTTCACTATCTGATGCTTCGGGCTTAGCGACTAATAAATTCTCTTTTACAGTGCCTCCAAATATATAGCTGTTTGCAGAGATTAGGGTAATATGATTATTAAGGTTACCTAAATTTATGCTTGATAGTTCCACATCGCCAATAGTTATCGAACCGGAATAATCTGTGTTTTTTCCCTGTAATATTCCGGCTATTGTTGATTTGCCACAGCCGCTTTTTCCTACTATTGCAGTAAAACTGTTTTTTGGAAAGGAAAGATTAACCGCCGTGAGTGCATTGTCATCTTTATTATATGAATAGCTTAGATTATTAATGGAAATATCGGTGTTGGATATTGTCTTTGTTTTAGGCTCATCTTCCTCTGTCTCAAGCAATAAGAATATCTTTTTTGCGGCTGTCATACCGTTCATTGCAATATGAAAAAAACTACCCAAAACACGAAGTGGTAGAAAAAAGTCAGCCGATAGCATTATAATAGCAAAGCAGCCTATAAAACCTATGTTTGACCTTGAATATTCAAGCAGTGCAAAGATTATACCAATCGCCGCACCGCCATAAGCAACTAAATCCATAACAATTATAGAATTTAGCTGCATTGAAAGAACTTTCATTGTAATAATTCTAAATTGCTCGGCCTGCCTATTCATCTTTTGATGCATATATTCATCGCTATCATATATTTTTAGGGTGTTAAGTCCCTGTAGATTCTCAAGGAAATTATCGCCAAGTTTTAGATATTCACCCCAATATTTTGCAAGCAACTTCTTTGCGATCCTATTAATAATTATTATAGAAATAGGAATAAGCGGTACGCATATAAAAAGAATTATTGCAACCTTTACGCTTATGAAGGATATGCTTATAAATAGGAGTATCGGTGCCAACATGGAATAAAAAAACTGTGGTAGATATCCACTAAAATATGTTTCTATCTGTTCTATTCCCTCTACAGATAGCTGTAAAAGCTCTGCTGTTCCTATCTTTTTGTTATAGCGTCTTCCTATCCTAACTATCTTATTATATATTTCTTTTCGCAGTAATGGTTTTACAGCCTTTGATGCCATGTAGTTTTGTTTAGCTGAAAAAAATGTGCATGCAACCCTTATAACTATGCAGGGTATAATTATTGTTAGTCGTGACAGTATAAAATTAAATGTTTCGTTCTCAAAAAAAAGGCAATATAAAATATGGCTTATTGTAAACATCAAGATTATACTGGATATAAGTGAAATTGTCTGTAACAATACACTTTTTATAACATGTGGCATAGCACCCGGAACAAACCGTATTAGCTTTTTATTTAACATTCAAAATTAGTCCCAATTAGTTAGTTTATTATAACCGATTATATCAGACCAACAACAAAAAGTAAATAATCATATCAAAAAAACTGCTGTAAAGCTAAAAAGCTGCACAGCAGTTTTGGTGAAAATAAAAGTGAATAGATAGATAAATTTAGTGCAGTCTATATTGGTTAGTCGTCACCGCCATCATCACCGTCATCGTCGTGATCATCGTGGCTGTCGTTCTTAGCACGCGGAGACCTTGTTGTGTTCTGGTACAGATATTTATCATCACTTTGTGTAAGTTCGAACGAATTTTCGCGAATATAGTTGGCCGCAGCACGTTGTTTTTGTGCAGTATCCATCTTTGCCTTCATTGCGCCTGTTACTAAAAATGCAATAACAATTGCAATAACTAAGCTAATTATAAATTCCATGAATATTATCCTTTACAGTAAATCACTAACCCATTAACATAGAGATGATGAAATATATAGGTATAAAAGAACCTACCGTAATTAAAAGCCTAAATAACCAAAGCTTCCCAGTATCTATTGGCAGTCTACCGGCAATCTGTCCGGTTTGGCCATTAATTGCAAATTGATATATCTCACCCTTATATTTTGTATTAAGCATCCAAACCGGTATAAGTGCGTAATCTATATCTTCGCCATGCATCTGGACATAGCTTTCGTCTACATTTACAGTATCATAGCTTCTGTCTATGGTACTTCTTAGCGAATCTTCAACAGATGCAATAACACGTTTTGTTGCACGCTGGGTACTTTCGTCTACATTTTCATCAAACTTATCAGCAAAATAACCTGCCATATACATTGGTTCGAATGGTACCAGTTGACCAAAATCAAATGGTTCGATTCCCTCCATGTAATCATCGTCCATCTTTTTAGATGAATCTACCGGGATACGATTAAAACCAACACCACCTGCCCTAAAAATGGAGTAGTATTCTGTTTTAACATAATCGTAATCATCGTCGCTCCATCTTTCTTCCTTAGTAGCATTAAACTTTACGTTACCTTGTCCGGTACAGCTAAAAAGCCAGAATGGAACATATAGGCCAGTTACCTTAGATATATGATTATTTGATTTAAACGAGGATGGTAGTAAAGGTTTTCCGTTATAAAACTCCCTTAAAAGCCGCTCAGCGTTGCCCTTATCTATCTTAAACGGCAGTATAAGATCCGGTGTTAGCGCACCGGTTATGTTGTCAGAAACAACAACAGGGTTACCACAGTACATACATTCGGTTGCCACAGTATCACCGGCTATTACCTCTGCACCACAGGATTGACAAGAAAATCCAACCTGTGCTTCGGTAGATTGATGTTCCTTAACAAAACCTTCAAGCTTCCAGTCAATTTTTGTGGGGGGGAGTGTATCTCCCCCGTCGGCTGCCGGTTGTTGGTTTTTAAAATAATCTTCGGGATATGTGCTTTCACAGGATTCACAGTGCAACATCTGCATCTGTGGATTAAATTCAAGTGGCGCGCCGCAAGACGGACATTGGTATTTTATTAAAGCATCAGTCATAATTATAATCCCCTGTAGCTAAACTATTTAACATCATTTTCATCAAATACATCACCGCATTCAGGGCAGAACTTTGGTGGGTTTTTAGGATCTTCCGGCTCCCAATTACACTTATCACAACGGTAAAGTGGTGCTCCGGCAGGCTTTTTAGAGCCACATTCTGCGCAGAACTTACCTTTGTTAACAGCTCCGCAAGAGCAATCCCAGCCCTCGGCCTGAACAGGCTCAGGCTTTTTTGAGCCACATTCGTTACAGAAGTTACCGGTATTGCCATCTTTGCCACAGCTACATGCCCAACCTACTGGTGCAGCTGCTGCAGCTGGTGCGGCTGGAGGAGGCGTTTGCTGTTGAGGTTGTTGAGGTTGTTGCCCATATGGTTGTTGCTGTTGGCCCATCTGGAATAGATTTGCAGCATTACCACCGGCACCCTGTGCCATGTTCATGCCGGCAAATGCCATGAATGCTCCCTGGCCTTCATTTTTAGCCGCACTCTGCATTGCCTCTGCCTGTGCACCTACAAGATGTGCAGCAGCCATTGTTGGGTTACGGAATGCAGCATTACGTTGTAGCTCTTTAATCATTGCCTCGTCTTCTTCCGAAGCCTTAACAGATGAAACACCGAAGGAATGAACCTTAAGACCACGTAGTTCGGCCCACTTTTTAGACAAAACTTCGTTTAGTGCATCTGCCAATTCCATTGTATGGCCCGGTAGTGCACTATAGCGAATACCCATAGCCGATATTTTAGCAAATGCCGGTTGAAGAGCAGTCATTAGTTCACTTTTTAGCATACCGTCAATTTCAGTACGGGAATAATCTGCAGAAACATTACCGCACACATTGGTGTAAAATAGCATTGGATCAGTAATTTTATAAGAGTATTCACCATGACAACGAATAGAAATATCTATGTCAAGGCCAACATTGTTATCTACAACTCTAAAAGGAACTGGGCTTGGTGTGCCATATTTGTTACCGATAATCTCTTTTGTGTTAAAGTAGTAAACCCGTTGATCCCTACCGGGTTGACCACCAAAGGTAAAACGTTTACCAATGTTAAAGAATGATTGTTTTATCCCCTCGCCAAGGCCGCCGTAAAAAATAGAAGGCTCGGTTGACGTATCGTATGTAAACTCACCGGGTTCGGCGCAGATTTCCGTAACCTTACCGTTATCCACAATGATCATACATTGTCCGTCGGACACAGCTATTACTGAGCCGTTAGAGATAATATTGTCCTCGCCTTTTGTGTTTGAACTTCTACCGCCAACCCTTTTAGCCCCTTTGCTTACAAGAATATCGGCCGTTAAAGATTCGCAGTAAAAAAATTCTCTCCATTGATCTGCAAGGACGCCGCCCGCAGCACCGGTAATTGCTTTAATTAATCCCATACTAACCTCCACAAATAAAATACTAGTGTGATGAAAATATTATAACATAACAACAAAAAAAAGTAAATGTTCTATTTTATATATTTACATTTTTGTTAATTTAATATATATTTAATAACAAAGGAAGGTGGGAATAAAATGGCAAGACAATATAAAGGTGATGGTGGTTTTATAATCTCCTATTTTTTTAACTTGATTTTTCATGGTGAATGGCTGGCGGTAGCCTTTGTTTTATTTGTTCTTAACATGTGGTTAGGTGTGCCGGCATTTTTGTGGATGATTGCATTGGCTGTGTTTTTTGTCTGGCCACTTATTATTACACTATTTCTTACAGGAATTTCAAATACAACAGTAGATAATTCTAAGCCACAAAAAAACAAGAATCCATACTCAAGAAAAACATCAGATTACAATCATAAAGAATAAATAATGGTTATAATCTAATTTTTAAAAAGGTACAAAAATTTATTTAATTTATATTGACAAATACACAGCACTATGCTATTATATTATAGCGCTGTAAAAATGGCCCGTTGGTCAAGCGGTCAAGACGGCGGCCTCTCACGCCGCAAACACGAGTTCGATTCTCGTACGGGTCACCAAAATGATGCATTTCATCATTTCATGCGCATGGGCCTTTAGCTCAGTTGGTTAGAGCAACCGGCTCATAACCGGTCGGTCCTGGG
>CAYJKW010000060.1:0-13984 GCA_964370765.1 uncultured Oscillospiraceae bacterium | reverse complement strand
ATCTCCCGGAAAACAGCGAGAAAATTTAGTTATTAAAGCAAAAAATGAGCCGGATGAGATTGCAGAAATGTTTTTCCTGTAGTATAATGTAGTTTAAAGTAGTTTTAGGTAGGGTTATAAGATGTTGTTAAGGCCGGATTATTATCATAGCTCCTTTTGCGGCATAACGCCGGAGTTTTTAAAGAAGCATGGCATAAGGGGGTTGCTTTTAGATATAGATAACACCCTGTGTGAGCATGATAACCCCGAGCCGCTGGCCGATGTTGCAGAGCATCTAAAAAGGCTAAAAAAGGCGGGCATAGCCTGTTGCCTTGTGTCCAACAACCAAAAAACAAGGGTGGAGCTTTTAGGCCGGCTTATAGGCCTACCCTATGTATATAACAGCCTTAAACCCCTATCGGTTGGGATAAACAAGGCGATACGCATTATAGGGCTACCTAAAAAGAACTGCGCAATGGTAGGGGATCAACTATTTACCGATATAGCGGGCGGTAACGCCGCAGGAATAACAACCATACTGGTTGTGCCGGCATCGGATAAGGAGATAAACAGCATAAAGATAAAACGTAGCCTTGAGCGCCGGCTGATAAAAGGGTTTGAGCGCAGGGGGCTAAAAAAACAGTAGGGGAGGCAGAGCCATTTCAGCAATATTTGGGCCGGCCGGCAGGGCGCAAAGCTTTACCGAGCTGGGATATAAAAAAAGTCAGCAGATACCACAATATCTAAAAAAGTTTGGCCTTACCGCCTTTGAGTACCAGTGCGGCATGGGCGTTAGGGTATCGGAAAAGCAGGCACTACCACTTAGGGATGCCGCGGCGGCCGAGGGGATCGCAATGTCGCTACATGCGCCCTACTATATATCTATGAGCGGGCTGGAGGAGGAAAAGCGCCTAGGTAGCCTGCGCTATTTTAAAGAAAGCGGCCATGCCGTAAAGCTACTTGGCGGTAATAGGATTATCTTTCATAGCGGCAGCTGTGGCAAGCAGACGAGGGAGCAGGCGTTAGAGCTAGCCCTTGATACGATGCAAAGGGCCGTAGCAATGATGGATGAGGAGGGGCTAGGCGATATAATTCTATGCCCCGAGACGATGGGCAAGATAGGCCAGCTTGGCGACCTTGACGAGGTTTTGGCACTCTGTGCGCTCGATAAGCGCATATATCCCTGTATAGATTTCGGCCACCTAAATGCGAGGACAGGCGGCAGTATAAAGGGCAAGGACGATTACCGCAGAATCATAGAAACTATGGCCGATAGGCTACAGGACGATAGGGCGAAGAACTTTCATGTGCATTTCTCTAAGATAGAATATACAAAGGGGGGCGAGAAAAAGCACCTCACCTTTGAGGATAGTGTGTTCGGCCCCGATTATGAGCCGCTTATCGAGCTATTTTGTGAATACAACCTCTCACCGGTGGTGATATGTGAGAGTGACGGCACCCAGACAGAGGATGCCGCTACGATGCAACAATATTATAAAGCTTTACAGGCAGAGAAAGGATAGGTAGGATGACAAGGATAGAAAATTTACGAGAAAAGTTGCCAAAAGGTTTTGGTGCGGCGATAATAATAGACGGCAATAACCGCTACTATTTTACCGAGTTTCGCTCCTCGGCCGGTGCACTTGTTGTAACGCAGGATAGCTCCTACTTCTTTACCGATTTTCGCTATAGCGAGGTTGCAAAAAGTACCGTTAAGGGTAGCGAGGTTGCAATGGCGGAAAACCTTGCTAAGGATGTTGCAAAGCTGGTTGCCGAAAAGGGCATTAAGAATGTTATGATGGAGAACTGCATAACCGTTGCCACCGCCGATGATTATAAAAAGGAGCTGGGCGAGGGGGTAGTGGTAGACCTTACAAAAACGCTTACCAAGGCGACAGAGGAATGCCGCATGATAAAGGAAGATTCCGAGCTTGCCCTTATGCAAAAGGCACAGGATATATCGGACGATGCGTTTGAGTATACCCTAAAGCAGATAAAGGTAGGAATGAGCGAGCGTGAGATTATGCTTATCCTCGAGGGGAAGATGAGAGAACTCGGGGCGCAGGATATAGCGTTTGATTCTATAGTGGTATCGGGCGAGAAAGGCTCACTGCCGCATGGCGTACCGGGCGAGCGCAAGGTTCAAAAAGGGGATATGATAACCTTCGATTTTGGCGCAAAGTATAACGGCTACTGTACCGATATTACAAGGACAATTGCGATAGGTGAGATATCGGACGAACAGCGTGAGATATACGAGATTGTTAAGGAGGCACAGCAGGCAGGGGTCGATGCACTAAAGGAAGGTGCTAACGGCAAGGCACTGGATAAGATTGCAAGGGATATTATAACCGATAAGGGATATGGCGATTATTTTGGCCACGGCCTTGGCCACAGCCTAGGGCTATATGTGCACGAGGAGCCGAGGTTATCGAAGATATCGGATGCAGTTATGGCCGCCGGAATGGTTGTAACGGTAGAGCCGGGAATATATCTACCCGGAAAATACGGCGTAAGAATTGAAGATAGCTGTATAGTAGCTAAGGATGGCTGCAGGCCGCTTTCAAGAATAACAAAAGAACTTATAACCATAGAGGGGTAGAAAGATGAAAAACACCGATAAATCGATGGAGCAGATTATTGCACTTTGCAAGGGCAGAGGTTTTGTATTCTCCGGCAGTGAGATATACGGCGGCCTTGCCAACACATGGGATTACGGCCCGCTTGGTAGCGAGTTTAAAAGCAACGTTAAAAAGGCTTGGCATCGCAAGTTTGTACAGCAAAACCCCTACAATGTAGGGCTTGATGCCGCCATACTTATGAACCCGAAGGTATGGGTTGCCTCCGGCCATGTGGGTGGCTTTGCCGACCCGCTTATGGATTGCCGCCAGTGTAAAACCCGCCACCGTGCCGACCAGTTGATAGAGGCCGAGGGGGAGAATCCGGCAGGCTGGGATAATGCACAGATGCAGGGCTATATTAAGGATAAGAACATAGCCTGCCCCGATTGTGGTGGGCACGATTTTACTGATATTCGCCAGTTCAACCTAATGTTTAAGACATTTCAGGGCGTTACCGAGGATAGCAAAAACGAGATATTCCTACGCCCCGAGACGGCACAGGGTATCTTCGTTAACTTCTCTAACATACAGCGCACCACCCGTAAAAAGCTACCCTTTGGCGTTTGCCAGATAGGTAAAAGCTTTAGAAACGAGATTACACCGGGTAACTTTACCTTTAGAACAAGAGAGTTTGAGCAGATGGAGCTTGAGTTCTTTATTAAGCCGGGCACCAACACCGAGTGGTTTTTATACTGGAAAGATTTCTGCCACAAGTTCCTACTTACCTGTGGCCTAAAGGAGGAGAATGTAAGGCTTCGTGACCATAGCGCAGAGGAGCTTTCCCACTACTCCACCGCTACTACCGATTTTGAGTTTTTATTCCCGTTTGGCTGGGGCGAGCTTTGGGGCGTTGCCGATCGTGGCAACTTCGATCTAACCTGCCACAGCGAGACAAGCGGCAAGCCGATAGAGTATTTCGACGAGGAGACGAAGGAACATTATATCCCACACTGTATCGAGCCGTCACTCGGCGTGGATCGCTTTGCACTTGCACTACTTTGCGATGCGTACGATGAAGAAAAGGTAGGGGAAAACGATACAAGAACCGTTCTTCGTCTACATCCATTCCTTGCACCATACAAGGCGGCGGTACTGCCGTTATCCAAAAAGCTATCGGCCGGCGCACGTGAGGTGTTCGAGATGCTTTCGGGTGAGTTTATGGTGGATTACGACGAGGCAGGAAGCATCGGCAAACGCTACCGCAGGCAGGACGAGGTAGGAACCCCTGTATGCATCACGGTAGATTTTGATACCGAGACGGATGGCAGTGTAACGGTGCGAGACCGTGATACGATGGAGCAAAAACGTGTAAAGATAGACGAGCTTGTAAACTATATGAGAGAGCTTGTAACACTATAATCAAACTTACTAAACCCGATATACAAAACCTAACGGAGTAATAATTTTGAAGGCAGAGATAATTGCGGTCGGTACCGAGCTTTTACTGGGCGATATTGTTAATACCAACGCCCAGTATCTATCTAAAGAACTTGCAAAGATGGGATTTAACGTCTACTACCAATCGGTGGTTGGCGATAATCCTGATCGCCTTGCAGAGGTTGTTAAGCTGGGTATGACACGTAGCGACCTGTTAATACTGTGTGGCGGACTTGGCCCCACCGCAGATGACCTTACAAAGGAAACTGTCTGTGAGGCGTTTAAAGATCGCCTTGAGATGGATGTGGATGAGCTTAAAAAGATACAGGCGTTTTTTGCATCTATCGGAAGAACTATGACAAAGAACAACCAAAAACAGGCTATGTGCCCCGTTTTTGGCGAAAAGCTGATAAACGATGTAGGTACAGCACCGGGTGCGCTGTTCTTTGATAAGGTAAGTGATGTTATGGCAGCTGTGCTTCCCGGTCCCCCAAAAGAGATGACCTGGATGTTTGAAAATCAGCTAAGGCCTAAACTTGCAAAATATCAAAACGGTTGCCTTGTGTCCCGAATTTTGCGTGTATATGGCATAGGTGAATCGGAGCTTGAGCCAAAGTTGCAAAACTACCTTGTTGGCACAAATCCAACCGTTGCACTATATGCAAAGGAGCAGGAGGTTGTAGTTAGGGTTACAGCCAAGGGCGACACCGTTAAAAGTGCCACTACCCTTGTAACCGGTGCCGAAAACAGAATACGACTGGTATTACAGGATCACATCTATGCAATGGGCGAGGGATCGCTGGAACAAACCGTTGTAGGGCTACTACGTGATAAGCTTAAAACGCTTGCAACAGCCGAGAGCTGTACCGGCGGTATGCTGTCCGAGAAGATAACATCTATAGACGGTGCCTCCGAGGTGTTTTTAAGCGGTGTTTGTAGCTACTCCAACGAGAGCAAGACAGAGATATTAGGGGTAAAGAAGAAGATAATAGATAAGCATGGCGCGGTATCGGGGCAGGTAGCCGGCGAGATGGCACGTGCTGCACGCAATAACACCGGCGCAGATATAGGTGTGGGAATAACCGGAATAGCGGGGCCCGGCGGTGGCTCGGCCGAGAAGCCGGTAGGGCTTGTCTACATAGCTGTATGTTACGAAAAACTTACCTTTGTAAAGCGACTTGACCTTGGAAAGATGCGTGGCAGAGAATGGGTAAGGCTTGCGGCCGTTAAGAATACCCTCGATATGATAAGGCGAATTCTTGGCGATATGGAGCTTGTAGGGGTTAGGGTTTTTGACGAGAAGGAATCCACTAACTTTGAGCAGATGCCGGGCAAAAAAAGCTTTTTTTCCATTAAAAAAATAATTGCTGCAATAGTTATAATAGCGGCATTATCGGGACTTGGAGTTGCAGGATATTTTGGGTATAATGCCCTGATGCAAAGCGGATTTAATTTAGATTTATCTGCACTTATGTTTTGGGATAATGCATCGGTAACCGCTACATCCTATCCGGCCTTTAATAAAAGCCGAAGCGAGGATGACTATGTCGAGGCGGTGCAGGAACACCTAACCGAAATATCGCAGATTAATTCCGATACGGTGGGATGGCTTGCCGTAGATGCAACCGAAATAGAACTACCGGTGGTGCGTGGAGCTGACAATGTCGGCTACACTACCACCGGTTTTGACAAACAGCCGGCCGAGGGTGGAACGGTGTTTATGGATTCAAGAGAGATAGCCTCAGACATATCAACCACAAACACCGTTATCTATGGCAGTGTGCAGCTATCGGAACTGCTACAGCTAAAGCATCCCGAAAGGGCGCAGCAGATACAGAGTTTTAGCTTTATAACCGACGAGGGCGAACAACAGTACCAGATAATTGCGGCATATTATGATGATACGGTAGAACAGCTACAGCCGGATGTTATGGGGGTAGGTGGGTTTGAAACCCTTAGATCACAGATGGAGTTTGTAGTAGGAGTTAAGGCGCGCTCGCTATACGATTATCCGGTAACCACCGGCGAGAGTGATAGCTTTATGAGTATAGTCACCCCCAGTGACCTGTCCTCCAGCACAAATATAGTAGTTGTTGGCAAGCTGTTACAGCCGGGTGAGGAGTTGCAAAATTACGAGTTACAGGAAAATAGCACGGCACTCATGCCGGAGGTTTACTACAGCCGTAACGGCGGTAACCAGCCGGATCCGGGTACAACCTACCTTGCCCTTGCATCGGAGCTTGGCTCGCTTGGTGCAACAGGAAGCTTTGTAGGGCCTATGGGCACCGATATACCGTTGCTTGGCAATATCCCTACAACCACCCTGCCGGGTGATGATAATGAGGGCGATGCTTCCTCCGCTACCGGCGATGAGGACGATTCCTCCTCCGGATCTACGAGCGATGATGACGACAGCGATTCCTCTGGCGGTAGCGGATCGGATGAGGATGAGGACGAGGACGATAACAGCACCGGCTCATCAAGCAGTAGTTCATCTTCGAGTAGTAGCTCATCCTCCAGTAGTAGCAGTAGCTCGTCATCCTCACAACAGCCTGACCAACCTACAGATCCTGATCCACCAGTAAATCCGGGCGGTACAATAACGGTAACGATGAACGGCGTTGTGGAAACAGGTAGCACGCTTGATATTGTAGCGCGGATAGTCTCGCTTGAGATGAGTCCAAGCTGGCCGACCGAGGCGCTAAAGGCACAGGCGGTGGCGTCATATACATGGATACTTTATGAACAGGCAAGGGGCGTTGCGGCACCGTCGGTATCCGGCCGTACCACAGCCGATAGCCGTGTAACCGCCGCTATAACACCGGTAATAAACCAAAGGGTTCTTTACGGTGGTGCACCGGCATTCACACCATATTTCGCAAGCTCGGCAGGACGTACTAACGGATCACACGAGGTATGGGGCGGCGCGCTGCCCTACCTTGTATCGGTAGATAGCTCGGTCGATGTTAATGCATCGGGCTACCAATCCACCCTTACACTGTCCGAGGCGGCGGTGCAAAGTATGGTTCTTGCAAAAACAGGGATAGATTTAACAGGAACTGACCCAAACACATGGTTTGTAGTGATAGATAAAACATCCGGCGGATATAACGGCAACATGTCGATGGCAGGCCATACCAGCTACTATGGTAAGGCGATAACCGGCCGTGCGATAAGGGACACTATCCTTAGTGGATCGGGGCTTAGAAGTGCCGCATTTGATGTAGTTTATGCAAACGGTGCATTTACATTTACAAGCTATGGTTATGGACATGGTGTAGGTTTAAGCCAATGGGGTGCCTATTTCTATGCACAACAGGGCTGGAGCTATAGCCAGATATTGACACATTATTATACCGGTACAACAATCGGGTAATACACTGCCGATCGAAAGGAAACCGATGGCTGAATTTAGTCCTTCGCCACAACAACAGTCGGCCATACAAACCGATGAAAAAGCACTGCTTATCTCTGCCGCTGCCGGCAGTGGTAAAACAACAGTGCTTGTTCGGCGTGTCCTTAGGTTGCTGTGTGACGGCAACCCAAAACATACCGCCGACCGATTAATGGTGGTTACCTTTACCGTTGCGGCGGCCGCTAAGTTAAAAAATGACCTTAACCGCCGACTAAGCGAGATGATAAGCCAGCGGCAGTCCGATACACGGCTACTTAAAAAACAACGTATGCTTCTGCCCCGTGCGGCTATAGGTACATTCGATTCCTTTTGTAAAAACCTGTGTATCGAGTTTTTTACAAACCTAAATATCGAGCCGGATTTTAAGGTTGGCGAACGACACATTCTGGATATGTTGGAGCAACAGGCTATGTCGGCAACCCTTGAACATATGCTTACCGACGATGATTTCAGGGCTTTTGCATCAAACTCGCTTAATCCGCGTAGCCTTGCCGAGGCACAGGATGCAATACTAATGCTTCATCGCCGAATGGTAAGCAGGCCTTTTCCAAGGGATTTTATTATACAGCAGGCAGAGGCAACACAGCCAAAAGAGCTGCGGCTAACACCTGCAGGTACGGTGCTTTTTGACCATGCGGTTGAGACATTAAATAGTGCTGCACTTTATCTGCAAAGGGCAATAAGCCTTGCAGTTAGTGGCGGAATGGCGCAAAAGCCACTTGCTGTGCTACAGCAGGAGCAAAGTTATGTGGCTGCCCTTATTAACGCCGCCCAAAGGGGTGACTATACCGGATTAAGAGATATTTTTTCGGTAGGACCATCCAATGGTGGATACCAGACCTTTAGGCAGAATAAGGAGATAGACCCTGAAACAAAGGATCTAATAAAACTACTGCGTGGCTGTGCAAAAGACCTGTGCTGTGGACTTTATGAGGACTGCTTTCTGGCGGACGAGGGGAAGATTGCTGAACTTTCGGCTCAGAATCATCGCCTATCTACAGCACTTTGCAATGCTGTACTATACTATCACGATACACTTACAATGGCTAAAAGGCAGGCGGCATGCTTTGATTTTTACGATCTACAGCATATGGCGGTACAGCTACTCTCGATGCCACAGTTGCCAATATGTGGGCGTTATTTTGCCGTTATGGTAGACGAGTATCAGGATACAAATCCGATAGCCGACTATATCTATCATGCTGTTGCAGGGCCTAACACCGGCGCACTATTTCTTGTGGGGGACGTTAAGCAGAGTATATATGGATTTAACTCGGCAAGGCCGGATATCTTTGCAGGTAGGGTGGAGCGAAGCAGACGTAGTTCGAAATCGCAGGTTATCTATCTTTCGCAGAACTACCGCAGTTCGGCAGGGGTTATTAACACTGTTAACGACCTGTTTACCCTTACAATGACAAGATGCCTTGGCGGTGTGGATTATGATGACGATAACCGCCTTTACATTGGGCGCAGTGATGCCGAAAATGGACTTGCCGAACTGCATATCTGTGATGGCTCGGATACTATGCCGGTTGCACTACATTGCTGTGAGCTTATTAAACAGGGGCATAAGGCACAGGATATATGCATATTAGTGCAGACAAATAAAGAGGTAGGCGAGTATGCGGTAGCGTTGGAGCAGATAGGACTCATGGCAGAGCTTGCCGGCAATAAGCCACTATCGGAGGAGATAGGTGCGATGCCACTTATTGCATTGCTTCGATTTGTTGCAAACCCGTTTGATGAGGTGGATTTAGTTGCGGTGCTACTCTCGCCGCTTGCAGGTTTTACAACCGACGATGTTGCAAAGCTTTATATAGGAGATCACCCAAGGTTGATTACCGCTATGTCGGCTAGTGATAACGAAAGAATGAGATCTTTTGCCTCCATATTGTGGGATCTACACCGTGAATCCGGATCGGTATCGGTACGGGTGTTATTGCAAAGGATATACGAACGGCTTAATGCATATGTGCTGTGCTGTGCTATGTCGGCAACTGCACCGATGGCAATAGCCGAGATAGAGAACCTTGCTATTCAGTATGATAGTTTAGGTATGGGTGGAATAACCGGATTTGTGCGTAGGCTTAACATTGCACTACAAAGTAATAGCCGTAAAAAATCCGAGCCGCTGCCACGTCTTGGTTTTGTTAATATAATGACTATACATAACTCAAAGGGGTTAGAGTTTCCTATCTGTATATTGGCAGGTACGTCCAAGCCCTTTAATAAAAGGGATCTATATTCTGCAGTGCTGCATAACGATAAAACATCGATAGGAATGAAAATTGTCACCGAGCAAGGCTTTGTCCAGACACCACATCGCATTGCGACAGCAATAGCAAGTTCGGACGAACTACAGGGTGAGAGCCTGCGACTGTTATACGTTGCCACCACAAGGGCTATGAACCGACTATACATGTTTGTTGAGTCGACCGATAAAAGATTAGCCGAGCTTGCCGCAACCCTTTACGGGGAGGGTGGTATAACACCGGCACTGCTTAAAAGGCAGCGATCGTTTGGTGATATACTACTGCTGTTTGGACTTTGTCACCGACAGGGCGAACTACTACGAGAGCTATCGGGCAACATTCCGGTGCCCACTATCGATGGTAAAGGCAGTTTAGCCATTAAGCTAAGTATCTTGCCACAGCAGCTACCAAAGCCGCAAGAGGAGGAGGTATCACAACAGGATACAGCGCCATTGCTAAGTATGTTTGGTTGGCGGTACCACGATTTAGATAAAACTGTAACACCGGTAAAACACTCGGTTACGGAGCTGTTAAACAGTAGCCAACAGCTAAAGCCGGAGCCGGCGGTACCATCGTTCTCAGCTGAACAGGCCGGAGGGGCAAAACGTGGAAGTGCTACACATGCATTTCTACAGCTGTGTAAAATGCCGTTGTCGGCACAGGAACTACAGGGGGAGCTTAACCGGCTTGTAGAGCAAAAGTTTATACCGGCCGATCAGGCACAGCTTGTAAACCTAAAGCGGGTAAAAGAATTTTTATTAAGCGACCTTGCAAAGCGGATGGAAAAGGCCGATAAACTTTACCGTGAATACGAGTTTATAACCGAACATGATGGCAGTATAGTACAGGGGATTGTAGACCTGTTTTTTATAGAGCAGGGCGGGATTGTAGTGGTGGACTACAAAACCACAAGGGCAGATGCAGATCAGCTAAAACAGCTATACGCAGATCAGCTTAATATATATGCAACGGCGGTAGAAAAAAGGCTTAATCTACCGGTAAGGCAGAAGATAATATATTCGCTATCGATGGGGAGGGAGATAAATATTTAGTGAAAAAACAAAGCGAACCCACCTAATTGCTATCACAGCCGGCAGAAGTCATCGGGCAGCAGTCTGCAAGGTACGAGCAGGTAACTGCCACTGCTATTCGAGCGACTCGGCAAATAGCCGGACTATCGTCCGGTTGCCTCGCTTGCACTTGCTCTGCGGAGTTTCGTAGCGCTGGTTTTGCATACTTTCGCCATCAAAAGTATGTCTGCGAAGCAGTTTACTAATATAATTTCTCCGCAGAGAAATTTTCAATAATTAACTCAAACTAAAAAACATAAGGAAAACCTATGTCTAAAATAATTATCATCGGTGGTGGGGCGGCGGGGCTTTTTGCCGCCGGCGTTGCCGCACAAAAGGGGCACGATGTTATTGTGCTTGAAAAGATGCAAAGTCCGGGGCGCAAACTACTTATAACCGGTAAGGGGCGTTGTAATATTACAAACGACTGTACCCCGGAGGATTTTTTTCCTAACGTTAAAAGGGGCGAAAAGTTTTTGTATTCATCACTATATCGCCTAACACCACACGACCTTATTCAGCGGATAAAGGACGAGGGGTTGCCGATAAAAACCGAAAGAGGTGGAAGGGTTTTTCCTGTTTCCGACCGGTCACAGGATGTATTACAGCTGCTGTTAAACATGGCAAAGGATGCCGATGTTCGTTGCAATAGTGAGGTTGGCGAGATAGTTTGCGAGAATGCAAAAGCTGTAGGGGTAAAGCTTAAAAACGGCAAGATAATTAGTGCCGATGCCGTTATAGTTGCTACCGGTGGGCTATCCTATCCCGATACCGGTAGCACGGGGGATGGCTACCGAATGTTAAAAGAGTTAGGGCATAGTGTAGAACCCTGTCGTCCATCCCTTGTGCCGCTACGCTCGCCCGATAAATTTTGTGCCGATCTAATGGGGTTATCACTTAAAAATGTTACTGCGGCACTCTATGTGAACGGTAAACAGCGGTTTAAGGAGCAGGGCGAGATGCTGTTTACACATTTTGGGGTATCGGGGCCGTTGATTTTATCGGCCAGCTGTGAACTGCCACACACCTTTAAATCGGCATATATCGCGATAGATTTTAAACCGGCTCTTGACGAAAAGAAATTATCTGATAGAATAAATAATGATATATCCTCCCTTGGTGCAAAAACGGCCGCTAAGGTTCTTGATGCATTACTGCCTAAAAGGCTGATACCGGTTATGTTTGAGAGGTGGGGGATAGATACGGGAAAAAGGGCTAACCAGATAACTAAAGAGGAACGACGGGGGCTTGTAACACTGCTTAAAGACTTTAGGGTCACGATTAGCGGAACCGACGGTCTGCGCCATGCAGTTATTACCGAGGGCGGCCTAAAATTATCACAGATATCGCCAACTACCATGCAGTCAAAGATTATTGAGCGACTTTATATTATTGGCGAGATGCTGGATGTATCGGCCGTGACAGGTGGTTTTAACCTACATATAGCATTCTGTACCGCCGAAGCAGCGGTACAATCGATAGATTAACAGGAGGTATTTTTATGCAGATAGCGATTGACGGACCTTCCGGTGCCGGAAAAAGCACCATATCAAAAAAGGTAGCCGAAAAACTTGGGTTTATCTATGTGGATACCGGTGCGCTTTATCGTGCGATAGGTTACTATGCAATTCAAAAAGGGGTGGATACAAAGCAGGAACAACCTGTGTGTGCACTGCTTGGCGATCTTAAGATAGAGCTGTGCTACAGTGACGGTGTTCAGCTTGTGTTAGTTAATGGTGAGGATGTAAGCGGTTTTATCCGTAGCGAGCAGGCCTCTATGGCGGCATCCAATGTATCACGGTATCCGCAGGTGCGTGCATTCCTGCTTAATCTGCAACGCGATATAGCGGCAACAAACAATGTGATAATGGATGGGCGAGATATAGGCACCGTAATACTTCCGAATGCCGATGTTAAGATTTTTTTAACGGCAGATGCCGCCGAGCGTGCACAGCGTAGGGTAGATCAGCTACATGAAAAGGGCATGAAGGTAGCGTTTGACGATGTGTATCGTGATGTGCTTGCAAGGGATGAACAGGACTCAAACCGTGATGCCGCACCGCTAAAACCGGCCCAGGATGCAATTTTACTTAACACGACCGGAAACGAATTTTCACAATCGGTAGAGATAATAGAGAATATCATTAGGGAAAGGTTATAAATGGTTTATGCTATCGCCGTTACATTTGTATACGCTGTGTTTTTTATCGCCTTTAGGGTAAAGGTTACCGGAAAAGAAAACCTAAATGCCCTTGAGGGAAGTCGTTACATAATTTGCTGTAATCATCTGCACATATGTGACCCTATATTTATTGCACTTAGGCGGTATGGCCGCCAAAAGCTACTTATCATGGGCAAGGCCGAGTTGTTTAAAAACCCAATCGGAAACTGGTTTTTTAGGCAGGTGGGTGTAGTTCCGGTGGATAGGGGACGTGCCGATATGGATGTTATAAACAAGGCGCAGGACGAGCTTAGGGGTGGACGGCCTATGTTAATATTTCCGGAGGGGACACGAAGCAAAACCGGAAATATGTTGCCGATAAAATCCGGTGCACTGGTGATAGCTGCCGCAACCGATGCAACTATTCTGCCATGTCATATAAGCTATGGCAGTGGGAAGTTTAAGATATTTGGAAAGGTTTACCTTAAGTTTGGTAAACCGCTAACACCGGATATACTTGCGCTTGATATGAAAGAAAAATCCACCCTGCGTAGTGCTAAAAAACTACTGCAAAGTAGTATAGAGGGGCTAAGCAATGGGGATTAAGGTTGCCAAAACTGCCGGCTTTTGTTACGGAATAGCTAAGGCGGTAAATATTACCGAAAAATTGATGAAATCCGGTAAGGATGTGGCAACACTTGGGCCGCTTATGCACAATCCGCAATGGACAGCCATGATGGCAAAACGTGGGCTTGTAGAGGTTAAAAGTCCGCAGGATTTGCCAGCTGATTACGAGCTTGTTATTAGATCCCACGGCATAACAAAGGAATGTTACGATCAACTTAATCTGTTAAATATACCATATCATGATGCAACCTGTAAGCATGTAAGGCAGATCGCCCTTTTGGCCGAAAAGGCAAAAAATGAGGGGCGATTATTTGCAATTGCCGGCGATAAAGACCATCCGGAGGTGCAGGGAATTGTAAGTCACTACGGTGAAGGGGCAATAATTTTTGAGAACATCGACGAATTACGGCAAAAATTATTAGGCATTTCGACGGATTTTCCACTACTTTTTGTGGCTCAAACCACATATTTGCAAAAAAATT
>CAYJKW010000059.1:0-14109 GCA_964370765.1 uncultured Oscillospiraceae bacterium | reverse complement strand
ATCGGATTTACTCATCTTTGCCATCGGGTCGCTTAGGCTCATTATCCTTGCACCTACTGTAGGGATATATCCTTCCGGAACTACCGCTGTCCCCTCACCAAAGCGGTGGTTAAGTCTATCGGCAATATTACGTGCAAGCTCCAGATGCTGGCGCTGATCAGCACCTACCGGTACAAGATGTGCATCATAGCTAAGAATATCGGACGCCATCAATACAGGATAGGTAAAAAGCCCGCTATTAATATTATCGGTATGCTTTGCCGATTTTTCCTTAAACTGTGTCATACGTGACAGCTCACCAAACGGTGTAAAACAACCAAGTAGCCATGCAACCTCGGCATGGGCTGCAACATCACTTTGGATAAAAAGTGTGCTTTTGTTTACATCTACCCCGCAGGCTATCGTAAGTGCAGCCGAGGCACGGGTATTTCGAAGCAACTCTTCCGGGTCTTGTTCTACTGTCATGGCATGTAGGTTTACTATACAATAGATACACTCATAATCCTCTTGTAGCTTTGCCCAGTTTTTAAGTGCACCAAGATAGTTTCCAAGCGTAAAACCTCCGGTAGGTTGTATTCCGCTAAAAAGTCTTTTCTTCATCTTACTATAATCCTTTCGATATTCACAGCCACAAGGTGTAAAAAGTGGCCATTTTTGCATATTTTCATTAGTATATCACATTTAAAGTGTATTTTCAATTGACAAAAGATAATAAAAGAATATAATTAATAATGTATACCACAATAAAGACAAACAAAAAGGAATATTGGTAAAGATGAGTAAAACAAGGACAAGATTTGCACCCAGCCCAACAGGATATATGCATGTAGGTAACCTACGAACCGCTCTTTACGCCTACCTAAAGGCAAAACAGGATGGCGGTACATTTATACTAAGAATAGAGGACACCGACCGTGAACGTTTAGTAGAAGGCGCTGTAGATATAATATACAGTACCCTTAAAGAGACCGGCCTTAACTGGGACGAGGGTCCTGATGTGGGTGGTCCCTATGCACCATATGTGCAGAGCGAGCGTGCCGATTGCTATATTCCACTTGCACAAAAACTTATAGATGGTGGCCACGCCTACCGCTGTTTTTGTACCAAGGAGCGTCTGGAGCAACAACGTGCAATTCAGACAGCCGGTGGTACCGCCCCTATGTACGATGGTCACTGCCGACACCTCTCACAAGAGGAGATAGACAAAAACCTTAACGAGGGTGTACCCTATGTTGTACGCCAACTTATGCCCAGTAGCGGCGATGCATCATTTGAGGATATGGTGTATGGCCACATCGAGGTAGATGCCTCGCTACTGGACGACCAGATATTAATCAAGACGGACGGCATGCCTACCTATAACTTTGCAAATGTTGTAGATGACCACGAAATGGGAATAACACATATTATCAGGGGTAGCGAATATCTATCCTCCACCCCAAAATACAACCTGCTTTACAGGGCTTTTGGTTGGGAGATACCAAGCTATATCCACTGTCCACCTGTTATGAAGGATGCAACACATAAACTTTCAAAACGTAACGGCGATGCATCATACGAGGACCTTGTAGCCAAGGGCTACCTTAAGGATGCACTTGTAAACTATATTGCACTGCTTGGGTGGGGACCTAAAGACGAGCGAGAAATCTTCTCGCTTGAGGAGCTGGTTAAGGCCTTTGATGTTGCCGGAATAAGTAAAAGTCCTGCAATATTTGATTATGACAAGCTACGTCACATTAACGCTGAGCATATTCGTGCGTTATCGTTCGACGATTTTTGTGCTATTGCTATCCCCATTGTTAAGCAGACAGTAAAGGACGATTGCGACCTTAAGCTACTTTGCACACTACTACAAAAAAGAACAGAGCTACTTAGCGACATAACCGAACAGGTAGATTTTGTTGATGAGCTACCGCAGTACAACACCGACCTTTATGTAAGCAAAAAGATGAAGACAACAAAAGAGGGCTGTGCAGAGACTTTAAGGGAGCTACTTCCAATACTTAAAGAACAGGATGACTACAGCCATGATGCACTGCATGCCGTAGTATTCGACCATATTGCAAAAAAAGAGGTTAAAAACGGCATTGTACTTTGGCCTTTAAGGGTAGCAGTATCAGGAAAACAGTTTACACCGGGCGGCGGTATAGAGCTTGCTGCTGTTGTAGGCAAAGAAAAGACAATAAAGCGTATTGAAGAAGGCATAAGGCTTTTATCAGAGCAGTTGTAAAGTTATAATAACCTTGGTCAACCAGTTATAATGCACCACCCAAATTAGGAGTAACCTATTTTATGATAGACTGTAAGGGACAAACCTGCCCTATATGTAATGTAAGGTTTTTAGACGATGACGATATCGTGTTCTGCCCCGATTGCGGGACTCCACACCACCGCAGTTGTTATAAAGAGCATGGTAGCTGTGCAAACAGCTCGTTACATTCTTCCGGTTTTACATGGAATCCGGTAGCCCCGGAGCCGCTTCCCCAAACCTGCCGCAACTGTAATGCAACCAACAAACCCGGCGTACCGTTTTGCGGAAGTTGTGGTGTACCGCTGGACGCCCCTGCACCGCTGGAGGTAAAAAGCGACGAGAGCTTTTTAGGGGCAGTATCGGCTGTAGAGATGTTCGAACAGATTGTAAATATCTCGGACAACGAGGAGCTGGATGGAATTAAGGTTAAAGACTGGCGCACCTATATAGGCAAAGCCGCACCAAGATACCTTTTTTCCTTTAAAAGAATGGATGCAACAAAGCAGAAGATTAACTTTAGCCTAACTGCTATGCTGTTTGCCCCGATATTTTTTCTTTACCGCAGAATGTGGTTAATTGGAATTTTGGCCCTTTTAATAGATATTATACTATCCATCCCATCCAGCATACGTGTAGTACAGCTATTATACGGATTTGAGATAAACATAGACGAGGAGACACTTAACACACTTGCCTACATTGCAAGTATAGTCACCGCACTTGTAAACGCCGCATGGGGGGCGTTTGCAATCTACCTTTATCGAAAATCTGCCATAAAGAATATTAAACGTATGAAAAAGCAGGCTCCATCAGAGGAGGCCTACCAGCAGGTATTAACAAAAAAAGCCGGACCATGTGGCATTGTAATGATTGTTTCGGTTGGAATAATGGTTTTCTCCTTTGTTTCGATGCTGCTAATGCCATAAAATGCTAAAACAATTGATTTTTCCCAAATTATTTGTTATAATATAGTGTGAGATAAATACAAACAAGATGGTAAACGATGAACAAAGATGATCTTGTACCTATTGCAATGGAATACCTTGAAAAAGGAACCACTGCAAAGAGTGATATATATGTTAAATATAAAAAGCCGCTCTTAATGGTTAAAGGCGGTACTGTTCTTACTGCTCGAATGATTGACAGTTTTCATCGTTCGGCCAGCGGTGGTAGGAATGTTTATGTTGGCAGAAACTATTATTATGATTTGCTAAGCCACGGTATTCCACAGCAGCTACGCCAAGAACACTTTGAGCGCTCGGTAGGCTACGATATCGCTAAAAAAGAGACTGACAGCCTACTACACTACCTTAAATCAACCGGAGTGGTGCCTACAGAACAGGCAAAAAAGCTATCCAGCAATCTTTCTGAAAAAATATCTACCCTTGATGCCGCAAAGATAATCCAGTGTGTTAACGGAAGAAATAATGTGGACGAGTATCTTTGCACCCACAGCACAAACGTTGCACTTCTTAACGGACTTATGGCTAAATGGTTGGGTTTACCGCAGTATGAGATAGACCTGCTTGTAACTGTCGGCCTATTACATGATATAGGTAAAACTGAAATTCCTCATGATATTCTTAATGCGCCCCGAAAACTAACCGAGAATGAATTTGAAATCATGAAAAAGCACAGTGTTTTTTCCTACGAGATGCTACTTAAAAACACAGATATCGACCCACTTGTAGCTTCGGCAGCACGTTCTCATCACGAAAAGATGAACGGAAGCGGCTATCCGGACGGTTTAGCGGGTGAAGACATACCTCTATACGCAAGGATTACCTCAATATCCGATGTGTACGATGCAATGGTTTCCAGCCGTTGTTACAAAAAAGCACACAGCCCCTTTGCCGTGTTAAACGAGCTATCTATCGGCAAATTTTCCGATCTTGATTTTGATCTGATAGACCAGTTTTTGGATATGATGCCGGCTGAACTAGAGGGACGATCGGTCCTTTTATCCGATGGTGCTATAGCTAAGGTTAAACATATAGACCGCAGCAAATTCTTATATCCGATAGTGGAGCGTGACGGAGATGTTATTACAACATCCGATGACAACTACTGTACAGCGGTAGTTATCTAAAAACACCGAAAGGAGCTATACTACCTGTGCCGTTTTACTGTATATTTACAGCGCAATATCTGCCTACCATCGGCGGGGTGGAGAATTATAGCCAAAACTTAGCTGTAAAGCTAAAATCAAGGGGTAACCGTGTTGCAATAATAACCTCAGCATTAGATGGATTACCCGAAACCGAAATAGACTTAAATGGTATAGAGATTATACGCCTACCATCTAAACAGCTTTTAAATGGTCGCCTTCCGGTAGTTCTTCCCGGCAAACGCACCGCAAAGCTACTACAGCCACTACTTAGTACGTCCGGTTGTAGGGTAATAGTTAATACAAGATTTTATCCCCTGTCGTTATATGCTACAAGGCTTGCAAAAAAGTTTGGCAGGAACTGTATAGTTATAGAGCACGGCTCTGCGCATCTATCCCTTGGTAACACTGCGATTGATTTTGCTGTTAAGTTATACGAGCATATTGTATGTAGCTTTGTAAAACGATACTGTAAAAACTTTTATGCGGTTTCCTCCCGTAGCCGAGATTGGCTGTTGCATTTTGGAATAACTGCTAAAGGAATAATATTTAATGCTATAGACACCACCGAGGTGGACAGTGTGCCGGCCGAGTTATTCAAAAGAAACAACTACAACATCACACAGGAAAAAAACATTATCTGCTATATCGGCAGGATGATTCCCGAAAAAGGGGTTGTTCAGCTGATAGACGCTTTCAACGAGATATCAAGCAGTCATCCTGCTTACACCCTTGTAATGGCAGGGGACGGCCCGTTGCTCGAACTTCTAAAGAAAAGAGCAAACGGGAGTATTGTTTTTTGTGGTAGGCTTGATAGAAACAGCTGTGTTGCACTTTTAAAACAGGCGCAGATATTCTGCCTACCAACCGTTTCGGAGGGATTCTCCACCACACTGCTTGAGGCCGCAGCCGCATCGTGCTATATCATAACAACACAGACCTGTGGCGGTGCAGACGAGGTGTTAGAAGGTGCCGACAACGGCACTATAATAAAAGGTGGTACCATACCACTGATAAAAGCAGCCATAACGGCGGCAATAGATGATAGTAATTTAAAGCAAAAGACGGCAATTGTACGAAACCGAGTAGAGATGGAGCTTGGTTGGGATAACAGCTGTAACATCGTTGAAGAGATAGGTTGGCAGGATTAGATGAAAAAATTATTAATTATACCGGCATTTAACGAAGAAGAATCTATTGTTAACACAATAGACGACATAAAAAAACATTGTCCCGATTGGGACTTTGTTATTATTAACGACGGCTCCGGTGACAATACACTTAATATCTGCCGCGACAAGGGGTATAGCTATCTAAATCTATCCTCCAACCTTGGTCTTGCCGGTGCATTTCAGGCCGGTGTAATGTTTGCAAACTTTAAAGATTACGACTATGTAATGCAGTTTGATGCCGATGGGCAACATCCGGCAAGCTATGTCGATCGACTTTTAAAAACCGCAATCGAACAAAAGACCGATATTACTATCGGCTCAAGATTTGTTAGTGAAAAAAAGCCCTTTAACTCAAGGATGATGGGCAGCCGCCTAATATCACTTGCCATATATATGACAACCGGAAAACTACTTACCGACCCAACAAGCGGCATGCGCCTTTTTAATCGTAGAATGATAAAAATCCTTGCAAAGAATATAAACTGCCATCCGGAGCCGGACACAATCTCCCACCTACTGCGTAATAATGCGGTTGTAACCGAGGTACAGGTAGAGATGTCGGAAAGGGTAGCCGGAACAAGCTACCTTAATATCTTTAACGGTATAACCTATAGCATAAATACATTTATATCTATTTTATTTATTCAGTGGTTTAGAAGAGGGGTGGACAGATGAGTGTTTTTTTAAGGTTAATTCTGTTTATCGGTGCGCTTATTACTACCGGATATGTGCTTTTTAAGATACGTAGATCTAAAGTTCAGATAGAGGATTCTATCTTTTGGTTGTTTTTCGCCCTATTAATATTAGTGCTAAGCATATTTCCCGATATTGCGATACAGGCATCTGTTATATTAAGTATATCATCGCCTGTTAACTTTATATTCTTAATAATGCTTTTCCTTTTGATTGTGCATCAATTTTTTCTTACTATCAGACTTTCTCAAACAAACAGCCGCTTAAAAGAGATTATTCAAAAAAAGGCGATAGATGATTTTGACCTACAGGAAAAGGATAAGAAGGAGGATGTATAAAGATGAGCCTTAAAAAAATATTAAGTATAGCGGTAATCTGCGTTATATTCTTATTGGGTATGGTCCTACTTGCACTATCCGGAATGTATATTTTCTTCACAAAAAATGTATTTACAACCGACATCAAGATGATACTTATAGTAACAATTGCTATATTGATGGTGTTTAGTATATATGTATTCTCACTAAAGCTTATCTCCTTTGCTAAAGACCCAAGTGGCAGGGCATTAATTCAGTCCTACCGTAATGCAAAGGCTGCAAGTAAGGCAGCCGCTAAAACTAAACCTGCTGCAAAACAGTTTTACTCCTACAGCTCATTTAAGGAAAAACCAAAGGATGAACCCTTGCAGCCACAAAGTCCACCCGCACCAAGCAAACCTCCTGTGTTTGTAAAAAAGGAGGAAAGCCCACCTAAAAAAGTTTATACACCTGTTTTTGGCCCTTCCTCTTCTGACCATAATAAAAAGTTTTAGTCTGCAACAACCGGCTGTGTGATCTCGGCCGCCGTTTCAGCCGTTTCGACCGGCTGTACCGTATCCGCTATAACATCAACACTTTGCGGTGCCGATAGTGACTCATCATTCACAGAATGCACCTGCCCTGATGGCTCGCTTAGCAGATAGCAACCAACAACATCGTTGTTGCGAACAAGGGCAATGGCCCATACCATATCATCATTAGCCGTGCGATTTGTGGTAAGTAGCTTCCAACGTTCCACCGTACGGCTTTTTAATCTACTTATGTCACCTCCACCCTCCATTATTATCTCATTAAAAGCTGTGAAATCATCGTCAAAGCTTGACGGAATAACTACGCTGCTAACCTCACCGGTGGTAACATCGGTTTTAATTCCATACTGCTCAAACATTACCGATATGTCCTGAATATCGGTTACCGATATAGCCGTGCTACCATCTGCCATAACCTGTGCCACGTCATCCGATAACAGGATAACACCACCAACAAGTGTAGTGCACACAAGCACAAAGCTACATGCTATTATAATAATCCTTTTTACGCCTTTTCGATTCATAGTCACAACAAACATAACGGTTCCCCCATTTCATCTATTCGATTAATACTACTTTATATTTATGCAAAGGAGGATGCAATTTATGCTAATGGTAATAGATATTGGCAATAGTAATATTGTGATAGGCATATATCAAGACGAAAAAATTTGCTTTTTTGAACGTGTTGCAACCGATAAAAAGCTGGAGCCGGCACAGTATGCCGTATTAATATCTGAGCTACTACGCCTAAAAAACATAAAAAAAGACACCATAGAGAAGATTATTGTATCCAGCGTTGTACCAAGGTTAAATAACGTAATTTATAAAGCCGCTGAGATGCTCTGCGGTGGTCATGTTATCCAGTTTAGTGCTTCGCTATGTCCCGAGCTTAAAATCGAGATTGACCATCCAAACGAGCTAGGTTGTGACCTAATAGCGTCGGCCTACTACGTAAGAAAAAAGTTCCCACTTCCGGCAATAATAATAGACGCCGGCACCGCTACAAAAATATCGGCATTGGATGAGCGAGGCGCCTTTAAAGGGGTAGCTATTGCTCCCGGTATGTTTATATCGCTTGATGCGTTAGTGCAGCGCACATCACTTTTAATGGATATACCGGTAAATCCACCCCCTGCCGCAATAGGCACAAACACTCAAGACTCTATAAAAAGCGGCATACTGCTTGGCACTGCAGCAATGCTTGATGGAATGGTTGATAGATTTTTATCGGAACTTGGTGGTGCTAAAACAATAATAGCCACCGGTGGAGCCGCCCCCTATATAGTCCCAATGATGCGGCATACGGTACTGCTTAGAGAGACATTAATTCCGGACGGATTAGCGCTTGCTGTACAAAATTAAATAATCGCATAATAAAGGAGCAGCTCCGAATGATTTTCATCATTTGGGGCTGCCCTTTTATCGTTTATCTTTCGGGATTATCTCATTGGCAGGATTAAATAAGTGTTGTTGCCCTATAGCATTAATCATAAGGCTACATAAATATTATTCAACAATTATTATATTGGTAAAAAAGGTTAGATCTTTATAGCTACAACAAAATTTGTAAGGGCATAATTAGTAAAAACACAGCTTAAGAGCCTGTGTTTTTTTACTTTTTTTGCACGCTTCTTTTTACTACAAGTTTTTGTTGTTGTACAGCTTTCACTACATTAACGGCTAATGAATAGACTATAGCAAGATGCCGAGCCACCCGAGGTAACCCATGAATAAATATATACAGCTATTAACTTCCATCTTGATTCTGTCACTTCTTTTTAGCATGACATCCTCTGCAACCTCCTCCACCACGGGTGAGCCCGTCATCCCGTTGCAGCAGGCACAATCAACCCCTCAAGCAACCTCACATTCACAGGCAGCATCATCAATGGCTACCGTATCATCACAACCTGTAACTGTCTCATCGGTTGCTGTTTCATCGGTTGTGCCTACTGCTTCTTCATCGATTCCGAGTGCATCCTCAACCACTTCAAACAGCTCCACATCAATAGAGCAAACACCTAACACAGATAGCTCCACACCACCAACATCAAGCGCTAGTTCCTCTTTATCACAATCAAGCAGCAGCGATTTGTCAAGCAGTGTTTCTTTACAACAGGCCGACTCTACCCCTGCATCGGAATCGCTACCCTCATCATCACAGCTACCACCAAATGTACCTCAGGCAAATCCCAACGCACCATCACTTGTAAGCCCCCCACCTACCGAGTTCACCTCCACAATATATTATAATTCAACAAGTCCTTTTGGTATTGCAGGCAGTTTTCACCTTGTTGGCTTTAATAGCATATCGATGAACGCCCATACAAATGGGAATGCATTGGCAAACACACTATATGCAAATGCAAACTTTGGAACAAACAACCTTGCCAACGAACTAAGCTATATTCAACATTATTCCAGAATAAACGGTGGCAGTGCAACATCATCCGACCATGTTTTGGTTGTCGGCAGCTCGAACTCGACCGAGCTTGTAGATAACGGTAATGCAATAGCTGTTAACGGCACAAAGTTGGATCGTCCAAAAAATGTGTGGCAGGATAGCGCCGGCACGAATTTTATAGATTTAGCGGTTGTAAAAGGGCAGGTACAAAGCCTTTCTGCCGGTCTTAGTGGATACGAAAACTATAATATTACCGCAAACATTAACCCACAAGGAGGAAGTGTTGACGAAAGCTATATTACCCTAACCAATCCAAACGAAAGTGCTGTATTCAACATAACGGCATCACAGCTTTCTACCCTGCGATACCTTGGTATAAAGGGATTTTCAAGCTCCAACCGTGCCTCGGTGGTTGTAAATGTAGACTGTGAGTATGTTGCAAACCTGTCACTGCCTATAAGCCTTATAACAATTGACAACATAGGTATTAATTGTTCCGAGACACACATATTTACAAATGGTAGGGTTATCTGGAACTTTTACAATCTACTTCCAAACTCCGGCACGGCAATAACGGCATCGCTACTACATGGTAGTGTTCTTGCACCCGATGCAAGTTTTACCGCAACACAAAATTTAAACGGCACTGTTATTGCAAATGATATAGACATTAGGGCAGAATCACACCGTGATGATTTTGTCGGGGAGATGCCCGACCCTAAAACAACAATATCTTTAGTTGTTAATAAAGTTTGGTTAGATGCTAACGGTAATCCCCTTAATAGCCAAGGGTATTCGGCTACTATCCAGCTATTACAGGATGAGTCTGCATACGGTGCACCGATAACGCTAAACGAGTCAAACGGCTTTACCCATACATATGCAGGGCTCTCACCCGATTACAGCTACACCATACAGGAACAGTCGATAATGCACGGCAGCAATGATGTGACAGATAGTTTTACTATCTCATCCCTACAAACCAGCCCGACAACGATTACCCTAACAAACCGTCTAAAAAACTCAGATCCGTTAACGTTACCTTCAACAGGTGCATCAGCAGATAATTTTTTAATAATAGGACTTTTAATGATATTAATACCAGCACTACTTTTCTACTATAATAGGAGGACAAGATGAAGTTAATTAAAAGACTATCAGCATCACTATTAGTAATTTTTCTATTAATATCGGTAGCTGCAATGCCTACCTTTGCCAACCCCTACAGCATATCGATACAGAACACCAACTCAGCGGTGTCGATTCACAACACCGTGTATAATGCATATCTTCTTTTTGAGGCGGTGGAGAACAATCCCGGTGGATACATATATAACCCCGCCACCTGCCTACCGGTTAGCTATACACCATCCGGTGGTAGCGCGTTATCCGGAATCGATCTTTTAAACTGGATAGCAAACCCTGCACGTACAAACGATGAACTATACGATTTCTCGATAAAAACCTACAACGACTATATCGATGTGTCCCCAGCCCCCACACCATCCGGTAGTGGAACCGCATCAGGTCAGCAGGCGACGCTAGCCCTAACTACACCCGGGCTACACCTTGTTACCGGCGGTGGCGAGCGTGCCGATAATCACAGCCCCATTACAGCCCTTACATCGCTTAGTGACACTAATCCAACATCGGTTGTAAATCCTAAATTCGATGTACCTCAGATTGAGAAACAGGTATTCCATGATGATATTGGTGACTATACATCTTATTCCGACCATGAGATAGGTGACGATATAGAATATCAAATCTATGCAACCGTGCCGGCTACAACAGGATACACCGATTACAGCTATATAATAACCGATACCTTAGTGGATGGTCTAACCTATAACAATGACCTTACAATGGCCATAAACAACACAACGGGCACCGCAGTGCTTCCATCAAGCTACTATACCGTTACCCCGCTTGCTGACGGCTTTACCCTTACCATTGACATTATGTCAGCTATAGAGGCAGGTCTACTCGAGACAGGCAACACACTTGTGGCCAGTTTTTCTGCAATGCTTAACGAGGGTGCGGTTGTAGACCCTGATGGAACTAACGATAATACCGTGAAGCTAGACTACAGTAATAACCCACAGGATTTAATCTCGGTTGGAACTACCCCCACAAGTGTTACACAAAGTTCTACCTTTAAGGTGCAACTTTTAAAATCAAACACCGCAGAACAACAGCTAGAGGGTGCTGAGTTTGTAATAACACTGCAGGAAACCCTTACAACCGATGCGTATGGCACACCGACAAACGCTCTTGAATTTATAGAGAACCCTACCGGAACATACACAAAGGCACCGGATAGCTATGCCGGATCAACTACGAGCATTATTACCGCAGGCATGGTAGATATTCTTGGACTTAATGCCAACGTTACCTACTACCTACACGAGATAACTCCACCAAGCGGCTATGTATTAACCAATATACCCACAAGCTTTGAGCTACAGGCAGAGTATAACAACATCACAGGCGATCTACTTGATGGATACCCAACAATGCTTGTTAACGGCTCTACCACACCGATTGCCCCTACCCTTGATATTATAAACTATCAGGACCGCGAACTACCCGATACCGGCAGTTCCGCCGCTATAACCTTCTTTATATTAGGATTTATACTTTTAACAATTGGTATTGTAACCCTATGCCTAGTAATGAAAGAAGATAATAAATGGTAAGAAAAAAGCTGCTTTTTACAGTTTCGTTATTACTTCTTTTGTTAGGAGCCGCAGTCGCCCTTTACCCCACCCTGTCCAACAGGGTGGTAGGAATGGGGCATCAACAGATTATAAGAAGCTATGAGGTAGAGATACAATCTATGTCAGATAGCTTTGAGCAGGATTCACTCGATGCCGAACGGTATAACGACATTGTAAGGAACGCCGGTGGCTACGGCTTTGTGCCGACACCGGAGGATTTACTGCTATACAACAGCGCATTAAATCCCCGTGGTGATGGAATGATGGGATATATATCCATACCGCTACTATCGTTATCTCTCCCCATATATCACAGTAGCAACGAGGATGTGTTACAGGCCGGAATAGGACATATAGAAAGTACAGCACTTCCAATAGGTGGTGCATCAAACCACAGTGCACTTACCGGCCACAGCGGACTATCCTCGGCAAAGATGTTTAGCGAGATAGACAGGATGCAGCTAGGCGATATCTTTATTTTAAATATTTCCGGTAAGGCATTATACTACGAGGTATACAATATAGCGACAGTCCTACCGGACGAAACCGAGCTGCTATCTATACAGGGCGGTAGTGACCTGTGCACATTAATTACCTGCACACCCTATGGTGTTAATACACACCGCCTATTAGTTCAGGGTAAACGAGTTGAGTTTATTGTAGATGATTAATACTCCACCTATAACAGATGTAGATATCTACCCTACTATAGGGTGTCAAAAAAACTCCCTGCTTATAAAAAGCAGGGAGTTTTTGATTATGCTTAGTAACGTTTCTGACGCTCGGAGTATTTTGTGTGTAGGATTGAGTGTGCCTTGTGTCCGCCCGGCTCACCGAGGAAGTCTTTATACAGCTTTTGTATAGACTTATTCTCGTGGCTCATACGTACAGCCATGCTCTTATCCTCGCCGTATAGTGCAGATGCACGTAGGCCCTTAAGATCGATAAAGTTGCGAACTGTTGCCGATTGTACCGGCTGTCCACCACCGTTTACACAGCCGCCTGGGCAAGCCATGAACTCGATAAAGTCGTACTGTGCTTCGCCTGCCTTAACGCGACGTAGAACTTCATTACAGTTTGCAAGGCCGGATGCAACACAAACACGAACCTTAATACCATTAATGTCGTAGGTTGCCTCCTTAATGTTGGCGGTACCACGTACATCGTGGAAATCAAGTGATTCCGGTGCTTTACCTGTTAGGGTAAATACCGCTGTACGAAGTGCTGCCTCCATAACACCACCGGTTGCACCGAAGATGTGTCCAGCACCTGTTGCCTCGCCCATTGCAGGGTCAAACTGCTCGTCCGGTAGATTTACAAAATCGATACCTGCACGTGCAACCATTCTTGCCATCTCCTGTGTGGTCAGTGCAACGTCAACGTCCGGAATACCGGAACCTGCTGCTGCCTGATCCTCACGGCCTACCTCAAATTTCTTTGCGGTACAGGGCATTACGGATGCTACAAATATATCTTTTGGATCCTTACCGATTAGCTCGGCATAGTATGTTTTTGCTGTTGCGCCGAACATCTGCTGTGGTGATTTACAGGTAGATAGGTTCGGGATAAAGTCGGGGTGGAATGTCTCACAGTATTTAACCCAGCCCGGGCTACAGCTTGTTATAAGCGGTAGTGTGCCACCATGCTGGAAGCGGTGTAAAAACTCTGTTGCCTCCTCCATGATTGTTAGGTCGGCGGCGAAGTCGGTATCGAATACACCGTCAAAACCAAGGCGGCGAAGTGCTGCTGCCATCTTGCCCTCAACGTTTGTACCTACCGGCATACCGAAGGCCTCACCTAACGTTGCACGAACGGATGGAGCTGTCTGAACAACTACATATTTGCTCGGGTCTGCAAGTGCATCCCAAACCTTTTGTGTATCGTCCTTCATTGTGATAGCGCCTGTCGGGCA
>CAYJKW010000058.1:0-14376 GCA_964370765.1 uncultured Oscillospiraceae bacterium | reverse complement strand
GAAATATGCAGCCCGTCGCAAAGCGCTGTAAAGCGCTGGGTATCTCCCCGGCGGTAATGGGATATAGCAAAAAAACTACAAACCGCAATCCCGGCGGTAACCAGATGCGTAGGAAAAAATCTGAGTACGCACTACAGCTAACCGAGAAACAGAAGGTTAAGTTTGTTTATGGTATCCTAGAGAAACAGTTCCGTATGTATTACGAGAAGGCTACACGTATGCAGGGTAAGCCAGGTGAAAACCTACTAAGCCTTGTTGAGCGTCGTCTTGATAACGTTGTATATCGTCTAGGTTTTGCTATGACACGTCGTGAGGCTCGTCAGATCACCTCTCATGGTCATATCACTGTTAACGGACATAAAGTAGACATTCCATCATACATTATCAAAAAGGGTGATGTTGTTGCAGTTTGTGATAAAAGTCGTGCTAGCGAGAAGTTTAAAAGATTAACCGGCGAGGGTGCAGTAGTAGTTACCGCTCCTAAGTGGTTAGACAAAGATAAAAATGCTCTACAGGGTACTGTTAATACACTACCTGCACGTGATGACATTGACTTCCCGGTTGAGGAGCATCTTATCGTTGAGCTTTATTCAAAATAATAGTCTCAATCTATGCGCTTAAACATTTGAGTTATATAATATGGAGGGTTTTTAGATGGAAATGGAAAGACCCAAGCTAAAGGAAGATATGGAAAATAGCCAATACAATATAAATATGATTCAGCCACAGATTGAGTTGGTTGAGATGTCGGATGACGGCAGAATAGGTCGCTTTGTGGTAGAACCACTTGAGCGTGGCTTTGGAAATACTCTTGGTAACAGCATGCGCAGAATTTTACTTTCTTCGTTACCGGGTGTTGCAGTAACCGCTGTTAGAATTGACGGTGTTCTGCATGAGTTCTCCACCGTAGAAGGTGTTAAGGAGGATGTAACCGAGCTTATTCTTAATCTTAAGGGTGTTGCTGCAAAGCTTACCCCAGAGTGTGAATGCCCTAAGACTGTTCATATTAAGGCTGTAGGTCCTTTAGAGTTCACAGCAGGTCTTATAGGTTGTGACCTTGAACACCCGGATCAACTTTGTGACCCGGATATCGAGATTCTAAACCCTGATTTTCATATTGCCAGCATAGCAGAAGGCGGGGTTCTTGAGATGCAGCTGACTTTCGGACGTGGCAGGGGCTATGTACCGGCAGATAGAAACAAAAAATCTGCTGAGCAGGCCGGACTTACCGCAATACCGGTAGATAGTATCTACACACCGGTACTACGTGTTAACTACAACGTAGAGAATACTCGTGTAGAACATATCACCGACTATGATAAACTTACACTTGATGTTGAAACAGACGGCACAATTGATGCCACTATGGCTGTAAGTTTAGCGGCGAAAACTATGTGCGAGTTGTTAAATCAGTTTGTTGCTCTCTCTGAAGAAGCAATGAATGTTGAGATTATGGTAGAGAAAGAAGATGGCGGCAAGGAGAAAATCCTTGAGATGACTATCGAAGAGCTTGACCTTTCAGTTCGTAGCTTTAACTGCCTAAAGAGGGCCGGTATTAATACCGTAGAGGATCTAATCAACAAGTCAGAAGATGAGATGATGAAGGTTCGTAACCTTGGCAGAAAGAGCCTTGAAGAAGTTATTGCAAAGTTAGAGTCGTTAGGGTTTACCCTTACCAAGGACGACGAGTAAGAGAAGGAGAATTAAATCATGCCGGGAACAAGGAAATTAGGCAGAACAAGCGAGCACAAGAGAGCTATGATGCGCTCTATGGTGACTTTCCTGCTTGAGAAGGGTCGCATTGAGACCACTGTAACAAGAGCAAAAGAAGTTCGCCGTGATGCTGAAAAAATCATAACATTGGGTAAAGCCGGCGACCTGCACTCTAAGCGTCAGGTTTATAGCTTTATCACTAAGGAAGATGTTAGCAAAAAGCTTTTTGATATCATCGCTCCTAAATATGCTGACCGTAATGGCGGTTACACACGTATTACTAAGATTGGCCCCCGTAAAGGTGACTGTGCCGAAATGGTTATACTTGAACTAGTCTAATTAATTTTAGTCTTATATAACACAGCGATAGGTTTCTTGCATAAAACCTATCGCTGTGTTATAATATTTAGAGTAACATTTTTTATAGGTGATAACTGTATGGCTAAGAAAAAGAGCTATAAATCAAGATATACAAAAACTCAGATAATGAGAAATCGATTCATAGTAATATTATTTTTTACAGTGATATTTTTGCTTGCTATTTTTGGGGTAGTTAAAGTAGTGGAGGCTGTATTCTCCGGGGATACACAAGCGGTTATGGCATCAAGCACCACGAGTCAATCATCACAACAAACTACCGATGATAGTATTGCCGAGAGTGAAGATGATTCGCAGGATATTGAGGATTCATCCGTAGTATCCGGAAGTATTAGTAACTCGGAAGTTGATGACGAGATGGATGATTCTACGTCAGGGGACGATAACAGCACATCAGAGGTGGATATGACCTATCCCGGTGATGGCACGCCTCTGCTTGTAAATAAACAGAATCCAATTCCGGAAGGGTATGATCCAAGCCTTGAAAGTATTGGTGATTTTTACTTTAGAGAGGATGGGATAGAAGCTTTAGAGGATATGATTGCAGCAGCAGCAGATGATGGGATCACTCTAAGTATTATATCTGCTTATCGTAGTAATGAACGACAAACAAGCAACTATAATGCAAGGGTAGATCAATACATTTCGGAAGGTAAAACCGAGACTCAGGCAAAGGAATTAACCGAGATGTTTATCGCTCCACCAGGAACAAGTGAGCATACGTTGGGTCTTGCAGTAGATTTTAACAGCCTATATCAGAGCTTTGAGGATACAAAAGAGTATGAGTGGCTTATAGAAAACTGTGCAGAGTTTGGATTCATTCTGCGTTACCCTAAAGATAAGGTTGCAGTTACCGGTTTTAGCTTTGAACCATGGCATTATAGATTTGTTGGAACTAACCATTCTATTGAAATAATGGAACGCGGTGTGTGTCTTGAGGAATATCTATTGAGTTAATTATAAACAATTTTTTTATTTTTGGTACCATAAATAAAATTACTATCAATAATAGGGTTGATTTTTTTGTAGAATATTGATATAATTAAATCGGAAACGTATATAAATGGTAAAAAAACACATATAAATAGCTATATACATAGCCGAATAGTTACTCATACGGTTTTGTATAAGATAGGAGAGATCATGTCATTGATGTTTAACAATGCAAGCCATAAAATTACGGCTGCTGCGCTTGATGCACTTTGGACAAAGCAACAGGTAATTTCAGATAATATTGCAAATTACGAAACTCCGGGTTATAAAGCGAAGACAGTTAACTTTGAACAAACACTTGGCCAAATGGTTTCCGGTACCGCCAGTGAGGATGACATTACTGCGACAATAACCGTCGACGAACGTGATAATGATACTATTCGTGTAGACGGTAACAATGTTGATATGGAGCAAGAGCAGCTGGAATTATGGAAAACATATGCTCAATATAACTATTTAACAAGAAAAATTAGTGGTGATTTCTCTAATACTCGCTATGTGATTAGCCAGTTGGGTAGATAGGAGGTAGAATATGTCTTTTTTATCCTCGTTAAACATTGCAGGCTCAGCCCTTACGGCAGAGCGCTTGCGGATGGATATTATCACACAAAATATTGCAAATGCAAATGTTACAAGAACTGAAGACGGTGGGCCATATCAACGCCAGCAGGTTGTTTTTGAGTCGCGTGGGTTAAGTTTCGAAGAGGTATTAGGAAGCAAAACCACGGGCATTACTAACTCCGGAACGGGCGGTGTTAGGGTTACTGAAATAGTAGAGAACGAAAATGATTTTATTCCGGTATATGATCCGGACCACCCAGATGCGGATGAGGCCGGTTATGTTTTAATGCCTAATGTAAATATAACGGAAGAACAGGTCGATTTAATGGCTGCTACACGTGCATATGAAGCAAATATATCAGCACTAAATGTTGTGAAAGCCATGACGATGCTTGGCCTAGAAATAGGGAAATAGCTTTAAAGGAGGAACTAAATGTCTGATATGTTTATTGTACCAATATCTAAAATGCCGAGTATTGATAAGGTTGCGAGCGTAGCTGAATCACAACAGGCGACTCAGTCTGGTAGCAGTGTTCCTTTTGCCGATGTTTTCAAAGGTATTATAGAGGAGCAACAGGCTGCACAGGCTGTTTCTCAGCAAGATGCAATAGATCTTGCATTTGGTAACATTGACGATCTTCATACTGTTACAATTAACTCAGAGCGTTCTGCTGCTGCACTTGAATTGACTGTTCAGATGACATCAAGGGCATTAGCCGCATACAATGAGATAATAAGAATGCAAATTTAACGAAGGTTAAGGACCAACTCATAGCATGGATGCACAGCAAACATTATGCAGTTTAACTAATTTGTTGAGTTTCACTTAATATTCGGAGACTTTAATGCAAGAACGTATAACAAAAGTATATAGGGAATCCATAGAATATTGGAACAATGTCCCTAAAAATAAACAACGATATGCTATTGGCATTGCCGTTGGAATAGTAGTATTAGCCATTATTCTTGCAGTTGTTCTTAACACTGTTGGAAGTGGCTATGTTGTACTGTATCCGGGTATGAGCACTGAAGAGTCAAACGAGCTCCTCACCGAGCTTGGTATTCGAAATGTCCCTACCCGTGTAACAGCTGAAGGGGAGGTAATGGTACCTCGGTCCTCAAGGGATGACCTTTTGGTTGAGCTTGCGGTAATGGGGTTTCCAAAATCAACATTAACATATGATGTTTTTTCAAGCATATCAGGTTTTACCACGACAGAGTTTGAGCGACAGCAATACCTCTTGTTTCAACTTCAAGAGAGGTTGCAGGGTACACTTGTGCAGATAGATAACGTTTCAAGTGCCATTGTTACCCTTAACGTACCATCAAGCGGTGACTATGTATGGGAAGAGGGGACAAACGAAAGTACTGCAAGTGTATTACTAACATTTAATAGTAGTGGCTCGGTTTCAACCGAGACTATTTCAGGTATTAAAAACCTAGTTGCATCCGGTGTTCCGGATCTTCTACCAAGCAATGTTAAGGTAATTGATTCCTCTACTGGCATCGAGATGAATGCTGATGATGAAAGTCTTAATTCTGTTGAGTATGAGCTAAAGCGTATGGGACTTGAGGCTGAGGTAGAGCAAAAGATTTCTGATAAGATAATGAACGTACTAACCCTTGGATACGATCCGGAAAATATTCGAATATCTGCAACGGTTACATTGGATTACGATAAAATGATTACCGAGTCGATGGAGTATATTGGAAACGAAGACAATCAGGGCGTACTTACCGACGAACAGTACAGTGCAGTAGGCGGGCCCGGCATCGAAGATGGCGGCGTAGTTGGTGAGGAAAACAATACCGACATTCCAATATATGTGACCGATGAAAACGGCGAGATGGTAATAGTTGACTATAATCGACATAATCAGTATCTTGTAAGCTATATTAAGCAACAGGTAGAAAAAGATGAAGCTACAATTGAGGATGCAACTGTTTCTATTGCAATAAAAGATAACGAGTTAACTGACCAAAGGCGGACACAGCTGATTGAGACTGCTGCAACTGCAAGTAATGTTTCACGAGATCAAATATCTATAATGGCATTTGAGGCCGAGGAAATTATCCCTGAGCTTACCGGGATGGATGCCGTAATGGCTAACCCGTTGATACTTGCAATATCTGCTGGCGTTCTTTTACTTATCATAATTATAATTATTGTACTACTGATAGTATCACGTAAAAAACGTGCCGCTGTAATTGCTGCTGAGGAGGCAAAATTACTGGTTGTAGATGGTGTGCAGTTTAACAACCATGATGAGGTTGCTGCCTATAAACAACAGCTTAAAGATGCAACTGAAGCAAGTAAAAACACTAAAGAGAATGTTATTGTCGAGGAGGTTAAAGAATTTGCTAAAGCCAACCCCGATATTACTGCTCAGTTAATACGCACCTGGTTACACGGCGAGGAAGTTTCAGAAGAATAATAAGTACTCAACTAGCAAAGGAATATTACTATGCCTTCAAAAGATACCATGACATCATCTGCTAAGGCTGCAGCTGTAATGGTTGCACTTGGTGCAGATACTGCCTCTGAGATATACAAACATCTCAGAGAAGAGGATATTGAAATATTATCACTTGAAATTTCTAAGCTTGAAAAGATGAAAAGCGATGATATGGGTGAAATAATCAGTGACTTTTATGGTCTGTGTCTCACTCAAAAAGTTATATCTGAAGGCGGTCTTGGGTATGCAAAAGATATCCTTGAAAAAGCTTTTGGCTCTCAGCAGGCATACTCTTATATCGAAAGAATCACAAAATCTCTTAAACGCAAGGCTTTCGAATTTGTTCGTAAATCTGATAGTAAAACATTGTTTAACATAATACAAAACGAGCATCCGCAAACCATTGCATTGATCCTATCATATGCTAAGCCGGAACAGGCTTCTGATATTATAAGCGAACTACCTAAAGAAAAAAGAGTAGAGGTAGTAGAGCGTATTGCAAGATTGGACAGGGCATCACCGGAATACATCAACCTTGTTGAACAGATGATGGAGAAGAAGTTCGATAGTATCGAGAGCGTAGACCTAATGGAGGTTGGTGGCGTACACTATATTGCAGATATTATGAACACGGTTGACCGTTCGACCGAGAAATTTATCTTTGATGAATTAACTCAAAAAGATCCACTGTTAGCTGATGAGATTCGCAAACTAATGTTTGTGTTTGAAGATATTCTTAGCATTGACAGCATGTCTATTCAACGGTTTATTCGTGAAATTGATACCAAGGATATTGCAGTTGCGTTAAAAACTGCTACTCCAGAACTTCAAGAAGCGTTCTTTGCTAATATGTCAAGCCGTATGAAAGAGACGGTACAGGGTGATATCGAGTACCTACAAAATATCCGTATGAAGGATGTTGAAGAGGCACAGCAACGTATCGTTTCAACAATCAGAAAGTTGGAAGACGCTGGAGAACTGGTTATATCTAAGGGTGGTAAGGAGGATATGATTGTCTAACATCTATAAAGGTGCCGGCATTAACCTTTCTCAAAATCCTGTAAAGATTACCTGCCCTGAGCCTAGTCAGCCAATCTTAATTGGGTTACCTGAGACGGTTATAGAGGAGGCAGAGCAGATAACCCAGCCACTACCAGAGGAGACTTTGCCTGATCCAAAAGAGCTTGTCGAGGCTGCAAAAAAACAGGCAGATGAAATATTAGCAGCTGCACGTTTAGAGATAGAGCAGCAAAAAGCAGCTTTTGAAGAAGAGATCAAACGCCAAGTTGAGGCTGAAAAAAAGCAAGCTTATAATATTGGGATGTTAGAGGGATCAGAGAAAAAAAGTGAAGAGATAGAGAATGCAATAGCTCGCTTAAGCGAATCGATAGATGAAATAAAGTTCAACTTTAATAACTTTATGGATGAGCAACGTAGTGACATTATTACATTGGTTTTGGAGGTCACAGAAAAGATACTTGCAAAGCGTCTCGAAAATGATGACTACATTATGGTTCCGATAATACAAAAGGCCTTACAAGGTGTTAAAATAAAGTCGCACTGTGCAATTTCGGTCTCTGAGGATGCAGGGCAACTGCTAGCATTCTTAAAAAAGGAGTTAATGAACTCCAAAAATCCGGATTCTGCAATGTTTGATGTGTTAGCGAAGGACATGCCACTGGACTTTTGTGTGCTTGAGGTAAATGAGGAACTGCTGGATATATCAATTTCAACCCAGTTTGAAAACCTTGGGAACTTCTTAAAGCACAATGAATAGCTTTGATTACTGTGTCCTGTGGAGGAAAAATTGGAAGTTAATAGATTTTTAAAACTGCTATCCAGTACAGATTTATACTCAAAACTTGGACGGATAAAACATATTGTTGGTACAACGGTAGAGGCAGATGGCCTGCCGGGAAATATCGGCGATGTTTGTCAACTATTGCTACCGGATAGTAGTGTTCCGCTAACTGCAGAGATTGTTGGCTTTAAAGAGAAGAGTGTTCTGCTAATGCCCTATGGGGATATCGAAGGTGTTGGCAAGGATAGTATCGTAAAAAATACCGGTGGACAGCTAAAAATAGGGCTAAGTGATAAGCTAATAGGTCGAATTGTTGACGCACTTGGTAACCCTATTGATGGTGGCCCACCAATAGAGGATTGCATATATCGACCAATAGGTGGATCACCATCAAACCCCATGCAACGCCCCCCTATTTCGGATGTTATAGAGATCGGCGTGAAAGCTATTGATGCGTTTTGTACCGTTGGTAAGGGTCAGAGAATAGGGATTTTTGCTGGGTCAGGCGTTGGAAAAAGCGTACTAATGGGCATGATTGCTCGTAATGTTGTTGCAGATATCAGCGTTATTGCTCTAATTGGTGAGCGTGGGCGTGAGCTTGTTGAGTTTATTAAAAAAGATTTAGGCGAAGAGGGTCTTGCACGTTCGGTTGTTGTTGTTGCTACATCCGACCAGCCTGCAATGATGCGCTCTAAATGCGCTCTTACTGCAACAACAATAGCAGAATATTTTAAAGATCAGGGTAAGGATGTCCTATTGATGATGGACAGCCTTACTCGTTTTGCCATGGCACAACGCGAAATAGGACTTTCTGCCGGTGAAGCACCGGTTGCAAGAGGTTATACACCATCATTATACACGGTAATGCCACGACTACTTGAGCGATGTGGTAGCTTTCAGAGTGGAAGCATAACCGGTATCTTTACGGTGCTCGTTGAGGGTGATGATGTTAACGAGCCTATCTCTGATACCGTTCGAGGGATTATTGATGGACATATACTTCTTTCAAGAGATTTAGCAGCACAAAACCAATATCCGGCAATCGATGTACTGGGCAGTATTAGCAGGTTGATGAATAGTGTTGCCGACCCTAGGCACAAGGAGCTGGCATCTAAGTTTCGCAACCTGTTATCTATATACAATGCAAACCGAGATCTTATACTTATTGGCGCATACAAAAGCGGTTCCAACCCTGCGCTTGATGATGCAATAAGACGAATAGACAGAATGATTGAATTCTTAAAACAGGGTACAGATGACCAAATAAGTTTCAAAGATACAATGAAGGGATTGGAAGCATCAATTTTATAACATCTTTTAAAAATATTTACAAATTACAGTAGATTTATATAAAAAAATGTAGTATAATATTACTTAGTTAGAGTGGGCTTTAAATTACTTAGTGAGGGTTTATTTTGAAAAGCTTTAACTTTTCGCTTGATAAGGTTTTGGGATACCGTGAACAGATGTTAGAACTTGAAAAAAACACGCTTGGCGTGGAGCTTTCAAAGGAAAACGAGATTATCACAGCTATTGAGCGGATACAGGCCAATTTAGAGGAGCAAGATAACCTGCTTAAGGCATTAATGGATGATGGCACAACCATTATCAAAATCAGACAGGTAAGTAATCAGATTGAATCGCTAAAATATAGCCTAATAAATCAAAAACAGCTACTTGAAAAGCAGCAAGAGGCAGTCCAGAAACAGCGAGAGATAGTTGTGAAAGCCAATCAGGATCATACACTACTTGATAAACTAAAGACAAAGCGTAAAGTACAGTACGATAAGGAATGTTTAAAACAGGAAAACAGTACGGTCGAAGAGTTGATAGTGAATGGTCTTAGTCGTACAACTACAGCAACCCACAATTCACAATGAATTGTTAAGTTATATCGGGTGTAAAAAACAATGAAAGGAGGTGAGGGAATATGAACACGGCGGCACTTACTTCGTTTTTCACAATGCCGACAGCAAACACATCAATCGGTAGCACAACGAGTGATTCAACGGGGTTTGGTGCGATAATCGAACAGCTTTTGGCAACAAATGGCTCCACTGCAATGCCTATATCCACAACAGAAACAGGCAATAGCATAATGCAACTATTACTACAGCTTTTAGGCGCAGAGGGTATGGCAGACGGAACCGGAAAACAGGCTCTTGAACAGCTACTGCAGCTTTTAGGTGGTACACAGCAAACAAGCTTGCAAAATCAAAGCGAGACTGAGGTAGGCACAGATCTAACTGCGATGCTTATGGCATCAGGTCTGATACCGACAACTGCATTGCCTACTAACGAGATTGATTTACAATCACTACTTGCAGAACAGGGTTTAACTGGCGGCGTATCAGGTGATACATATATGTCCATCATTGCTATGTCACTTGCAAAACTTACCCCAGCACAACAGCAAAGTTTTACTCAAAATTTATATACTGCTCAGTCGCAGGGTAACGAAACAGTACAACAGCTAGTGGGACAATCTACCGCAACACAGCAAGACCAAATACTGCAACTTTTAAAACAGCTAGGCGGGGAGATTCAAGTACAGCAATCAGTAACTCAGACACAGCCACAGACTTTTGCGGATACACTTGCAAGATTGCAGCTAACAGGGGCTGTGACAACACAGGCAACCACCGAAAAAAGCGATGAGCCAATAAATCTTGAAGCTTTACAACAGGGTTTAACTGCAAATGGTACGGCTACACAGAATGTGGCATTTGAGATACCAAACAGTGCCACAACATCAGCCGCTCAGGCTAAAGATATTGCAATGCAGCTACAACAGAGTCTACAAAATCTGTCAGCGCCAAAAGAGTTTACCGTAAAACTAAATCCTGAAGGGTTAGGGGAAATAACGGTATCGTTAACCGAAACAGCAGGAAGATTAAGCCTTGCATTAACCGCAACGTCATCCGAAACGGCAAGACTGCTTAACTCCGAAATTGCGGTATTGCAATCTACATTAAAGCCATATCAGTCAGAGTCAGAACCGATTATCGTAGTTCAAACGTCACAAAGTGAAACCGCTAAAGATTATATTTCAAACGGTTTTACACAGCAACAGCAAACAGACAATAAGCCAGATAACAAAATATATAGTGTTAATGGCGATATCATGGTTGAACAGAGTACCGAGGAGATGGTTGCACAGCTTGCGAACAGTCTTTTAAGCACAAGAGTTTAGCCAGAAAGGAGATTAATGGATACATCAGGTGTACAGGGCACAAACGGGCTTAACTATAACGCAGTTTATGCGGAGGCCGATTCTAATGCCGTAGACGTACAAGATTTTTTAAATCTGATGGTTCAACAGCTTGCAAATCAAGACTTTATGAATCCGGTTGACGATAGTGAGTACCTCTCACAGCTTGCAACATTTGCTACAATGCAACAGATGCAGGAGCTAGCCGAGTATTCTAAGTATAATTACACAATGAGTCTTGTAGGCAAAGAGGTTACCGTAGCCAAATATGGAATAGGCGGAGACGTTCAGTGGGATGAAGGTCCTGTTGAAAAAATAACATTTACCGATAACGAGCACAAAGTTTATGTAAACGGTAATTCCTATAGTCTAAACCAGATAATGGAGATTAAAAACGGTAACGATTCAGAATCCCAAATTCCGCTTGATGCAAGTGAACTTTCACTGTTTACCGGAACAATAACAAACAGCACTGCAAGTTTTGAGTGGGAAGCACCGGAAAGTGAAACAACCACCGCAGAAGAGCTTACCTATACTGTTTATTACTCGTTTAATGAGGATATGGACACAGTTATGGATGTTAAAAATAACGGTATGGTATTTGGTGATACAGACAGAAGAAATCTTAGCCAGGAGGTTCTTATAGGCCTTTCACCCGACACAACCTACTATGTTAATATACTTGTAAAAGACAGTCAAGGGAATGAGTCGGTGTATAAAAAGTCTACAATAAAAACCCGTGAAAGCTAAGGCAAAGGAGCAGTTGATATGATGGATAATATCAGAGCAATTTCGCCAGGGATGGGGCAAAGGTCAACGGGCAACAATGCAAACAACACATTGTCCGATGGTAACTTTAGTGAATTGCTTAGGCAAAAGGTATTGGAAAACAGTAACCTTACACTGTCCAAACATGCTGCTAATCGCGTTGAAGAAAGAAATATAGATATGTCGGATGAAAATATCGAACGTCTTTCGGAGGGTGTAAAGATTGCTGAAGAAAAAGGGTTGCATGCTCCCTTAATTTTGATAGATCGTACAGCGTTTATCGTAAATTTAAAAAATCGTGCAGTTGTTACCACCGTAAATGGTGACGATATGAAGAATAATGCATTTACAAATATTGATGGTACTGTTATAGTATAGCTGGTCCTTATAGGAAGCTACCGTAACCCCGACTGCTTGAAGGGTTACACACGGTACCAAAATAAGGAGTTTTATGGTAAAAAGTATGTATTCCGGCGTTGCCGGCATGAAGATACATCAAACACGTATGGATGTTATCGGTAATAATATTGCAAACGTTAATACCTACGGTTTTAAAGGGTCTACAGTGGCCTTTAGTGATGTATACTACCAAGCATCAACAGGAGCATCCGCTCCTTCCGCAACACAGGGTGGTGTTAACCCAAGCGCAGTAGGTTCCGGTGCAAAGGTAAGCGGTATAGACCTACTTATGGCACAATCAAGCTTTACAACAACAAGCAGCTCTTTGGACCTTGCAATTGCAGGCGAAGGTTTCTTTATGGTTCAGGATGCTGATGGCAACACATTTTATACCCGTGCAGGAAATCTAAAGATTGACTCTGCCGGTAACCTAGTAGATAGTAACGGTAACTTTGTTTTAGGTATCTCTGGTGACCCACTTGGTCGTGCGGCAACCGACGAGCGTATCCAGATTCAGCTACCAACTGTTAGCCCAACAGCCTCAGAAGCATCCGAGGTTATAAACGGAAAAACATTTGACTTCTCGACATCAAACCCAACTCCGGATGGTAACCTAGCGTTAAACTTTACATCATCTTCAATGTTACCGACAGGACAGGCTGCAACAGCGCAGATTACAACTTCCGGTATATTACTTACTCTTAATGCAACCGAGACTTTTACTGATCTTAATGATTTTAACACAAAGATAAATGCTGCAATAACCGAGGCAAATGGTGGTGTTGAGCATCCGGCAGGCACATTTACTGTATCTCATTCAATCGTTCCGGACCCATTTGCTGGTGGACTAACCGGCGAAGAAATTGCAAGTAGTAACTTTGGTGTTACACTTGGAAGTTTTTCCGGATTTCCTTCAACAGGTATCTTCGCACGTGGTGGTGTCAAGGTAGAGAGTGTTAGTTCTAACTTCTCCGGTTCCGGTGCTGTTGCTGCCCCAACAATTTCCTACAGTGCTGCAACACAGGCTTTCACTATCAGTATGGATGTAGGTGGGCAAACCTATACCGGTACAATCGATACAAATGCATCTGCAGCAGGATCTTTATTACTAAAGGGCACTGCACCTAACGAGGGGGAATATATTACCGTTTCACATCCGGGATTTGACCAGCTTGGTAATCTTGGTATGGCTGATCCGGCAGCTACCCCATTTGATCCGGCAACAGGTACAGGCTGGAGTGCAGCGTTATTCGCAAATACTCCTGCACCTACAGTTACTGCAACAGCATCCGAGCCGTCAAGCTCACTTGGTTTTTCTCTAAAACCAATACAGCTGTCAGGCGGTACTGAGGGTGGCCCACAAGGCGTTGAGGATCTTTCCTCAGTGGCAATCGGGCCTGACGGTACAATCGAGGGTATGCACCCAGATTTAGGATTGTTACAGTTAGGACGTATATCAATAGCAACATTTGCAAACCCACAGGGTCTGCAGCAGGCTGGAAACACCTATTTCCAAGAAACATCAAACAGTGGTGAAGCGCAGTTTAATACTGCTGGCACAGGTGGTTCAGGTTCTTTGGCAGCAGGCTCGCTTGAGATGTCTAATGTTGACCTATCCAAAGAATTTTCCGATATGATTGTTACCCAAAGAGGGTTCCAGGCAAACAGCCGTATTATCACCGTAACCGATGAAATGCTAAACGAGCTTGTAAATCTAAAACGTTAATAAATTTTAGTGTATAAGGGCGGATAGTCTCCGCCCTAACACGAAAACAGGGGGCATAATGATAGCTCTTACAAAGCTAAATGAGGATTTTTTTCTACTAAACCCAGATCAGATAGAGATTGTTACAGCAACTCCGGATACAACGATAAGAATGTTGTCCGGCAACTACTATATAGTGCGAGAAACACCTGAGGATATAACCCGTAAGGTGATAGAATATAAAAAAGAGGTTTTTAAGGACAGTATTAACGGTTCTTTTATACAGGATTAGTTTAAGAAGGTAGTGTATTATGGATATAGTATCAATTATCGGAACAGTGTTAGCACCAGTACTTATTGTATTTGGTATGGTGTTTAGCCTACAGGATGG
>CAYJKW010000057.1:0-14557 GCA_964370765.1 uncultured Oscillospiraceae bacterium | reverse complement strand
GTGACCCCCCTGCTGCATATAGGTATACCGAGGCAAGGATGAGCCGTGCCGCCGACCACCTTTTACAAAGCCTTGAAAAGGAGACGGTAGATTTTACCCTAAACTACAACGATACCACAAAGGAACCATCCGTTCTGCCGGCAAGAACACCTAACCTTCTTGCAAACGGATCTACCGGTATTGCGGTAGGTATGGCCACAAATATTCCTCCCCACAACATGGGTGAGGTTATTGATGGTGCACTTTTTCTACTTGAAAATGATGACGCTGAGCTACATGAGCTTATGGATTATATCTCAGGGCCGGATTTTCCTACCGGCGGTATGATTATGGGACGTAGTGGTATACGTTCTGCCTACGCTACCGGCCGTGGCAAGATAATATTGCGGGGCCGTGTTAGCATAGAGGAGCAGAAAAACGGACGTGTACAGCTTATAGTAACCGAGATACCCTACATGGTTAACAAGGCAAAGCTACAGATAGCGATTGCCGACCTTGTAAAAGAAAAAAGGGTTGAGGGTATTGCCGACCTGTGGGACGAATCCAACAGGGATGGCATGAGGATAGTTATCGAGCTTAAAAGGGATGCAAATCCACAGCTAATATTAAACCAACTTTATCGTTATACACAGCTACAGGATACTGTAGGTGTAATTATGCTTGCCCTATCGGACGGTGTACCAAAGGTTATGAACCTGCATGATATGTTGAGGGAATACCTAACATTTCAACGCGAGATAATCATTCGCCGTACCACATTTGAGCTGCGCAAGGCGAAGGAGCGTGCGCATATCTTAGAGGGGTTAAAGATTGCACAGGATAATATAGATGAAGTTATTTCAATTATCCGCGCAAGTAAAAACCGTAACGAATCTAAAGAGCGTCTTTGTGAGCGTTTTGGGATAGATGATATACAGAGCAATGCCATAGTATCTATGCAGCTTGGTCAGCTATCCGGACTTGAGCGTGAGAAGATAGAGCAAGAACTAGGCGAGATTAAAGAGAAGATAGCCGATTACGAGGATATTCTTGCAAACGACCATCGTGTAATAGCTATAATCAAAGAGGAACTTAGCGAGATTCGTAAGCTTTATAAAGATGAGCGTCGCACAGAGATTGCAGCAATATCCGGTGAGCTGGATATTGAGGATCTAATTCCGGTAGAGGATGGCCTGTTCACCTATACCCATTTCGGATATATCAAACGCCAGCCGGTTGATGTTTTCGAACATCAAAAACGTGGTGGTCGTGGTGTGTCCGGAATGAATCGTCGTGACGAGGATTTTGTGCAGGAAATGTTTATTGCCGGTAGCCATGATTATATACTGTTTATTACCGATAAAGGTGTTGTTCACCGCATAAAAGGCTATCAAGTACCGGAGAGTAGCCGTAATGCAAGAGGTACAAATATTGTTAACATTTTACCACTGGAAACAGAGGAAAAAATATCATCAATGATGTCAATTGCTAAGGATTCACAGTACGATGGATTTTTGACTTTAGTTACCGAACGTGGTATAATCAAACGTACTCCGATGGAGCAGTTTAAAAATATCCGTAAAAATGGATTAAGGGCAATTAACCTTGATGAGGGCGATCGTTTAGCCTTTGCAGGTATTACAACGGGTGATGATCAGCTATTAATTGGTACACATCGTGGTATGGCCGTAAGATTCTCAGAGGATGATGCACGCTCACTTGGGCGTACAGCAAGGGGCGTTCGTGCAATTAGACTTGCCGAGGGTGACAGGGTTTTAGGTGTGGTTGCCATAAAGGATAATGAGCTTCTGTTAACCGTTACCGAGGGTGGTAAGGGTCGCCGTAGTAGTTTCGATAGCTATCGCTTGACAAGGCGTGGTGGTAAAGGAATTAAGAACTATAGCCGTGATGTTGTTGCAAGCATAAATGCCGTTGCCGAGGATGATGATGTAATTATTATCAGCGAGAGCGGGATAATTATTCGTATGCATGTTGCCGATATTACCTGCCAAAGCCGTTATGGTGGTGGTGTGCGTGTTATGCGCCTTGCCGAGGGTGATAGGGTAGTTACTGTAGTAAGAACCGAGCGTAGCGAGGATGCAGATAACCTTGCAATACCGGATGAAGTACTTCCGGAGGATGCAATAGAAAATATAATCGAGGATCCGGAAGAGGAAATCCTTGAGGATGATATCTCCGATGAGGAATAAAAATGAAAGTTCATGGTAGCGTTAAAATTATAGCCGGTAGTGCAAGAAATATAAGCATAGAGCTTCCCGGCAGTGCAAGGCCCACGCTATCGAGGGTGAGAGAGGGGATGTTTTCCTCTATCCACTTTGAGTTGTTGGACGGTGGTGCACGTTGCCTTGATCTTTTTGCCGGCAGTGGTGCACTCGGAATAGAGGCACTATCAAGGGGGGCAGAGTTTTGCCTGTTTGTTGATAATAATCGTAGTGCCTGCACCATAATTCGCAATAACCTAAAGATAACAAACTTTGAGGAACAATCAGAGGTTATGTTAACTGATGCAAAATCTTTTGTAAAGTCAATTCAAAATGGTTATGAAAATAGCTTTGATTTTATATTCTTTGATCCACCTTACGAGGATAAAGAGCTGTACAGCCTTATTAACCAACTACCACGCTTTTTAAAGTCAAACGGTAGGTTGATAATAGAATCGACAAAGCCTATCAACAGTGAGTATGAAGGGCTAACGCTAATAAAAAACTACCGCTATGGTTCGGTATACGTTACAAAATTTGAGAAAAATATATAGTAGGAGGATTATGGTAACAGCTGTATGCCCCGGAAGTTTTGATCCGTTTACAAATGGTCATCTTGATATTGTAACAAGGGCTGCCGAGATATTTGATAATGTTATAGTATTGGTACTTAAACATCCTTCAAAGGCACCGATGTTCTCTATGGAGCAAAGATTGGACTTTGTTAAGCGTAGCACAGCACATTTAAAAAATGTATCGGCCGATTGCCATGAGGGGTTGATGGTTGATTATGCAAAAAAGTGTGATGCAAGGGTATTAATCAAGGGACTTAGAGCTATTTCGGATTTTGAATACGAGTTTCAGATGGCGCTTGTAAACAAAAAACTTATGCCGGAGGCGGAGACATTTTTCATTACTACTAATTCGGAGTTTATGTATCTTTCCAGCAGTATTGTAAAGCAGTTGGTTGATCTTGAAAGGGATGTAACTGATTTTGTATCTAAAGAAATTAAAGAAGATATAGTACGAATAATGAAGGAGAAGAGGGAGCTATGACTATTGACGAAATCCTGGATCTAATAGACGAGACGCTAGAGGACACAATGGCCGTACCACTTTCTAAAAAAAGGATGGTGGATATTGATCTTATGCATGAATATATAGATGATATTCGCCTAAACATGCCGGCAGAGATTCGCCAGGCAAGGGCCATAGTAAATGACCGTAAGGATATAGTAGAGGTTGCAAAAAAAGAGGCCGAGGATATCATTCGCGCAGCAGAAAAAAAGGCAGCTGAGCTTGTTAATCAAGAACAGGTTGTTAAGGATGCATCCAGCCGTGCAGCAGAGATTTTGCATACTGCAAATGTTAAGGCAAGGGATATGAAAAACTCTACCGAAAACTATTGTGATAAAATTCTTAAAGATCTAGAGGAACAGATGGCAAAAAGCTCAGCAGAGCTACGCACAATCCGTGTTACCCTAAGAAAAGGCAAATAGATAAAAAAATACACCCTTAACTTTTGGTTAAGGGTGTATTTTTTATGCTTTAATGGTTACATTAATGGGGAGTAGTAGATAGTCTGCTTATTTGCAGTTACTCCCACTGTTGTTAGAGCTGCTTTTTGAGGAAGTCGAGTTGCTCTGCTTTGAGTTTTGGGTACTGGCCTTACCGGAGGAGTTCGATGATTGGGAAGATGTGCTCTGACTACTGCGGTTACTCTGCTGACCCTGAGAGTTAGAACTTGATTTATTACTACTCTTATTCATGCTTTAGTCTCCTTGATTTTCTTCTCAATCCCTTGTGGGATTTGATAATATTATGAGCTGCTTTTAACCAATTTATACATTGTAACACAATTTTAACCTAATTTTTAATTGAATTTTTCTTTTGTCTGTGATATAATAACTCCATATGACGTATAATTATATAGGAAAATTAAGCTATGTCGGGCCATTCTAAATGGAGTACCATTAAAAGAAAAAAGGAAAAAACTGATTCACAGCGTGCTAAAATTTTCACAAAGATAGGCAGAGAGATTCAGGTGATTGTGCGTGAGGGTGGTGGAGATCCTAACTCAAACAGTCGCTTAAAGGATGTTATCGCAAAGGCAAAATCCCTTAATGTGCCATCAGATAACATTAATAGGCTAATACAAAAAGCTTCTGCAAACGATAAAGATAACTACGAAGCCGTTATCTATGAGGGATACGGTCCTGCAGGGCTTGCGTTTATTGTAGAATCATTAACCGATAATCGTAACAGAACAGCCGCTAATCTTAGGCACTATTTTGATAAATATGGTGCAGGCCTTGGTACAAGCGGTTGTACCTCATACCTGTTTTCTAAAAAAGGTGTTATACTTATAGCCGAACAGGACGGTGTTGAGGACCAAATTCTTTTAGCACCTATAGAGGACTACACCCGTGAGGATGACGGTTACGAGGTAATAGTATCACAGGAAGAATTTACCGAGGCGGTAAATTACTTTGAGGCAGCAGGAATTGAGCCGGTATCGGCAGAGATTACATATATTCCGGCAACAACCGTTGCTGTTGAAAACCCTGATGATCAAAAAAAATTAGAGCAACTTATTAACGTTCTTGAGGATGATGACGATGTTCAGGATTTTAGTACAAATCTTGAATAAATCTTATATTTGGCTAGCTACTCAGTAAACTGACAAGACATATTAGTAGTCTTTGGGTAGCGCGTTTAACCTTATAAGGGGGAATTTTTTGAAAAACACGAAGCTGTGTGTATTTTGCAAATCTAGGATAGATGCCGAGGTATCGGTCTGTCCTTTTTGTGCTATAGAGGCAACCAACACTAACCCTGTAGGTAGTCTGGAGCTTGGTGCGGTAATTAAAAACAAGTATACAGTAGGTCGTTTTTTATCGATAGACGGTGAGGGTGTTAGCTACGAGGCACTTGTTAATGCCACTGCCGAAGAGGTAATGATAAAGGAATTTTTACCTATTGCCCTATGTGCCGCTCGTAGGCCTAACGGTGATGTGATTCCACGTCCCGGTAACGAGGTTCAGTATAAAACTACCCTTAGTGATTTTATAGATCTTTATAAAAATCTATCCCGTGCCGCAGCAAATCCCGGACTTTTAAAGGTTGTGGACCTAGTACAAGAAAGGCAGACAGCCTATGCGGTAACAGAGCGGCTACCGGATAAGACCCTTAGGGACTACCTTGAACAGAAAAACCAAAAAATCCCTTTTGAGCAGGCCGAGGAACTTTTAGAGCCGATATTTTCCGGTATTCTTACAATACATGATTTAAAGCTACTTCATCGTGGTGTTTCACCGGATACAATATATGTAAAGCCTGATGGGCATCTATTGCTTGCAGGCTATGCCACTATATCGTTAAGAACTGCAAAAAGTGCGCTAAAACCACAACTCTTTAGTGGGTACACCGCACCGGAACAGTATAACGTTACCGAGTTTCACGATACTGCAACAGACATATATGCGGTGGCAGCCGTTTTATACCGAATGATAACAGGAATTGAGCCACAGGATGCCAAGGATCGTTTCACTGCCGATAACCTAAAGGTAGCAAGAGGTCTTGCCGGCAATATACCAAACCTTGCAACATCGGCCATACATAGAGCCTTAAGATTATCAATTAACGAGCGTACCTCTACCATAATGCAGCTACTTGAAGAGTTTGAGGCAGCACCGGTAAACAGCCCAAAAAAGGTACAGTCTAAAAAACCTAAAACCAAGGTTAGCCCCTTTGTTTATATAGTATTGATTATGTGCGTTATGGCCATTGGTATTATAGGTTATGCATGGACTTTGATAAGTGGACAGGTATCCTCGGAGGGAACGATATCTTCGTCACTTACTACCGACCTTGCCGAGGACGCCGTAACTGATGCGGTAAATGCAAAAATTACGCCACGATTTATAGGGCTGATGTATGAGGATATTCAGGATGATACCGAGCTTAATGAGAAATATCTCTTCACCATGGAGGAGAGGTATCAATTAGATTTCCCGGCAGGTCAGGTATATGCACAACAACCGCTACCGGAGGAGCCCTATGAGGACGGTACAGTAATACACCTTATTGTAAGCCTTGGGCCCGAGATGGTTTGGGTGCCATCCGAACTATACGGCATGACAAGTGATGAAGCAGAGGTTCTGCTAAGCGAGCTAAATATTCCTTATGTGTTTAAGGATGTCTATGACGATAGTGCACACCCCGGTACCGTAATGTATTCAACCCCCGCAGTAGGAGAGCAGGTTATAATTGACTCCGAGAATCCTTTACAGGTATTTATAGCGCTTCCTACCGAAGCTGCAACTGCTACAGAATAGAATAATACAATAAAACAAAACTCCCACCTAAAATCAATTCGGTGGGAGTTTTTATAATATAACCTAATCTTTGCTACGAAGCCATTTTACAAGCTGCTCTATCGCAGCACCGCGATGACTTATTGCATCCTTTTCTTTGTCACTCATCTCGGCAAAACTTCTTCCGTCTACCAAAAAGACAGGATCATAGCCAAAGCCTGATACCCCTACCCTTTTTTTAGCTATATCACCGTTGCACCGCCCCTCAAATAGATGACGACTTTTATCGGTTGGGATATAAAGCGCTAACGAGCAGCTAAAGAATGCTTTACGATTTTTCTCACCCTTTAGATTATCAAGCAGCTTTGTAATGCACTCATCACTGTCCGCCCCCTTACCGGCATATCTTGCCGAGTGTACACCCGGCTCACCGCCCAATGCCTCAACACAAAGGCCGCTATCGTCTGCAAGGATATAGCAGTCCGGTAACAGTAAGGAAAGCTCGTGTGCTTTTAATGCTGCATTTTCGTCAAAAGTTTTTCCGATTTCCTCGGCGTCACAGCTAACACCCTTGTCGCTCATGGTAAAAACTTTATATCCAAGTGGCTTTAAAACCCGCTCAAACTCTACAAATTTGTGCTTGTTATTACTTGCTAGTACCATCTCTTTCATACTATAAAATTCCTTTCGTCTATCAATCAAACAGTGCGTCAGTATATTGATACGCATCGAATGTGTTTAGGTCGTCTATTCCCTCACCTACACCAATAAACCTTACCGGTATACCCATTTTATCTTTAATAGCAAGTGCTGCACCGCCTTTTGGAGTACCATCAAGTTTTGTAATAACAACACCGGTTGCGGCTGCAAAATCGCAAAACTGTTCTGCCTGTGCTATAGCATTCTGCCCTGCTGCACCATCTATAACAAGTAGAGTTTCAAGGCTTGAATTCGGTGCCGCTTTAGAAACTACACGACAAATTTTTGCAAGCTCCTCCATTAGATTTTTTTTGTTATGAAGTCGCCCTGCAGTATCACATATTACAATGTCTATACCTTTTGATGTCGCACTGGACACTGCATCAAAAATTACTGCTGCAGAATCTGCGGTATCACTTCCAACAGCTATCGGAACACCGGCTCTATCGGCCCATACCGTAAGTTGCTCCCTTGCCGCAGCCCTAAAGGTATCGCCGGCTGCCAGCAGTACAGATTTTCCGCTTTCCTTATATAGCTTTGCGAGCTTTGCTATAGTTGTAGTCTTGCCCACACCATTAACACCTATAACAAGTATTACCGCAGGAGACCCAGATAGATTCATTGGGGTATGCTCGGTAATATCGTCTGCTATAATCTCCTTTAAAGCAAACATAGCCTGGGTGCCGGTCTTTAAGCTACCATCACGTACCCGCTGCCTAAGCCTATCAATATAATCTGCGGATTTTGCAGCGCCGGTATCGGCAAGAATAAGCTGTTCCTCCAGCTGTTCATACATATCTTCATCTATCACAGCGTGAGCACGAATTTCCTCGCTGTCTATCGCGGCCTCTCTTGTTCCGCGAAGTGCCTGTTTAAGCTTGTCAAAAAATCCCATTACATAAGTTCCCTTTAGCTTTTATTCTGTAAAGTATATCATATATTAAATGTTATATCAAGTTTAATTATAGTAGAGTTAGGTTAGTGCAACAAAGCCCACATTGTTATAGCCGGCAAAAAGTGTAGCTATATATTAGGTAGTTATAGTGTTGGCTAAACAAAAATAAAACAAGGAGTTTGCCTCCTTGTTGTAGTTAGGTTTATAAAAAAAGGCTTTTAAGAACCCCGTAACCGTTGGTAGGATCGTTTTTTCGTTCCTCTATCCTTTTCCATATAAAGGGTTTATCCTCCACCGTTAGCTGATTAAAAGACAACTCTCTAATATTTTGGGGCGGCATAATCTCCCTTGGTGGGCGGATATCGTCCGGCCAGCTTAGCTTACCATCCGTTTGTAACGGATCTGCGCCGAAACATTCAAATGTTAGTGTTGCGGCCTCTCCATAACAGTAACTCTCGAACTTTATCTTACCATCCTTAAAAAATATAAGCCTTTCCCTACTGGAAAGGTGGCAACGCTCTCTCTCATAAACACAGGCAATGCTGCCCTTAGAAAAGCTAATCTCCATTAACACAACCCCAATCTTTATGATTCTATTGCTTCTATCTCTATAGATTTTGCCATAACTGCCATATCGGTAGAGTAGCGAACAGAGACACGGTCGCCTACCGAAAGATTTTCCTCATCCCTTAAAGTCGTATCATCGATAGCAAAGCAGTATTCCATTCCACTATCTGTTCTTATTGATATGCTGTTTATAGCAAGTGCGATTAACTCACCACTTAATACGTTTTCCTTTGTATCGGTATTAGCTGTAGCCCCAACAGAGCCGGTGTCGACAGGGGTAGAACAGCTTATTAGTAATAGTAAGACCACAGCTATTAAAGATATAGTTTTAATTGATTGTAGATGCATTTAGTAGACTGCTCCTTGTTATGAATTTGGTGTTGCACATAATTATAATACTTATATAAAGACAAAAATACAATACCTTTCACGCAAATTTCAAAAAAATTTTTCATTATGTTAATTAATTGCAAAAAATCCTGCAAATTTAAGGTATTAACATTACAAAGTAGGTAGTTACTATAATAAAAACCTGCCCGATTGGACAGGTTTCTTGAATGGTACATAATCCATTCTGGCGATTGGAGCTGTTGAGCAGATTCGAACTGCCGACCTCTTCCTTACCAAGGAAGTGCTCTGCCGACTGAGCTACAACAGCAAATGGCAGGGGCAGAAGGATTTGAACCCTCGGCACGCGGTTTTGGAGACCGCTGCTCTACCAACTGAGCTATACCCCTAAAAAGTTACTGCATAATTATACAATATATTTTGGCTATTGTCAACACCTGTAGACATAGAACATAAAAATACATTACTATGAAAAATGTTAAATCGACATTAAAGTGTGAAATTTGACATAGATGTATTGACAATACCTTTACTGTATGATAGAATTACAAAAATATGTAAAGAAAACAAGGAGATACTATGTTTAAGGGTAGCGAATTTAAATATTATATTTCCTCTTTTCATTTTTTACATAGCCGTTTTGTCTAATAAAATATCAACGCATTAGCGTTGATATTTTTTTGTGTAAACCTAAGGAGGAAAAAATGCCAAAAAGAACTGATATCGAAAAAATTATGGTGATAGGCTCCGGCCCTATAGTAATAGGTCAGGCTGCCGAATTTGACTATGCCGGCACACAAGCCTGCATGGCTTTAAAGGAGGAGGGTTATAACGTAGTACTTATTAACTCTAATCCGGCTACCATTATGACAGATACTAACATGGCCGACAAAGTCTACATGGAGCCACTTACCCTTGAATATGTGGCAAGAATTATTCGCAGAGAGCGTCCCGATGCTATAGTACCCGGAATCGGCGGGCAGACAGGGCTTAACCTTTGTATGCAGCTTGCAAAAAAAGGAATCTTAGACGAGTGTGGTGTAGAGATTTTAGGTACATCGATAGAATCTATTGCAAAGGCCGAGGATAGGGAATTATTTAAAAAATTATGTATTGATATCGGTGAGCCGGTAATAGCAAGTGATATTGCACATACCACCGATGAAGCTAAATTAATAGCCGACAAGATAGGTTATCCTGTTGTTGTTCGTCCGGCATTTACACTTGGTGGTACCGGCGGCGGGTTTGCATACAGCGAGGATGAGCTAAAGGCATTATGTGATAACGGATTATCACTTAGCCCGGTTAAACAGGTTCTTATCGAGAAGAGTGTTAAGGGCTATCAAGAGATAGAGTTTGAGGTAATGAGGGACAAAACTGACCTTGCAATATCTATCTGCGATATGGAAAACTTTGATCCGGTAGGCGTACACACCGGTGACTCGATAGTATTTGCACCCTGCCTTACCCTAAAGGACGAGCAGTTTAAGATATTAAAAGGTTCTGCACTAAAAATTATACGTGCACTAAAGATAGAGGGTGGGTGTAACATCCAGTTTGCACTAAAGCCCGGCACAAACGATTATTTCTTAATCGAGGTTAATCCAAGGGTATCACGCTCATCTGCGCTTGCCTCAAAGGCTACAGCTTACCCTATAGCCCGTGTTACCGCAAAGATAGCTGTAGGCTTAACATTAGATGAGATTAATCTAAGTGGAATTACCGCTGCAGTCCCACCGGCTATCGACTATATCGTTGCCAAGATGGCACGTTTCCCGTTTGATAAATTCACCGATGCATCCCGTACACTTTCTACCCAGATGAAGGCAACCGGTGAGGTAATGAGTATCGGTAAAAATGTAATAGAGATACTTTTAAAATCTGTAAAAGGATTAGAAAGTGGCGCACAACATCCTCAAAAGGCAATCTATGCCGATATGACAAAACAGCAGTTGTTAGATTCTATTGTAACTCCAACAGACGAACGTATATACACACTATGCGAGGCACTACGTAAGGGTGCAACGGTTCAAGAGGTTGTCGATGCAACTGCAATAACTGCATCTTTTATCGAAAGCCTAAAAGAGATGGTTGAGTTTGAGGGTAAAATTGTTGCAAACGGCACCGATAAGGATGTTTTACTACAGGCTAAAAAGTTTGGTTTTGGTGATGCCTTTATTGCCGAGGCTACCGGAAAAACTTTAAAAGAGGTTTTCGACCTGCGTAAAGAGTATGGAATTATGCCGAACTACCGCATTGTTGATAACTGTAAACATCAGCAGGATTATGTACCATATTTCTATGCTGAGTATGGCGATGTTAACGAAAGTATAGTTACCGATCGCGAAAAGATACTTGTTATCGGTTCCGGACCGATACGTATCGGCCAGGGTGTGGAGTTTGACTATTCGACTGTTCACGCAGTATGGGCGATTAAAGAGAGCGGGTATGAGGCAATTATTATTAACAATAACCCCGAAACAGTTTCTACCGACTTTACAACCGCTGATAAACTTTATTTCGAGCCGATCACCATCGAGGATGTAATGAACATTGTCGAGATGGAAAAACCTAAAGGTGTTATAGTAACACTTGGCGGACAGACAGCTATCAACCTTGCAAACGGACTTAGTGATTTTGGTGTAAACATAATAGGTACTGACAATAAGGCAATCGAGCTTGCTGAGAACCGTGACAGCTTTGAAAAGATAATGACAAAGCTTAATATACCACAGCCTCTTGGGCGTGCTGTAACCACAATAGAGGACGGTATAAAGGTTGCAGAAAAGATAGGGTATCCCGTACTTGTTCGCCCATCATACGTGCTTGGAGGCCGCGCAATGCAGCTGTGCCATAATGAGGGTGAGCTTACACGCTACCTACAGACGGCCGTTGATGTAAATATTGAGCAGCCGGTACTGGTAGATAGATATATCGCCGGTAAGGAATTAGAGGTAGATGCAATCTGTGACGGAAAGGATGTATTTATCCCGGGAATCATGGAACACGTTGAGGAGACCGGTGTTCATTCCGGTGACTCCATGAGCATCTATCCACCATATACAGTAGGCAAGTCGGTGTGCGATAAAATTGTAGACTATACCGTTAAGTTAGGACTTGGGCTTGGAATTGTTGGTTTATACAACATCCAGTTTATCCTAGACTCAAAGAATGATGTTTATGTTATTGAGGTTAACCCACGTTCCTCTCGTACTGTACCGTTTATATCTAAGGCAACAGGTTTACCGGTTGCCGGCATGGCCACAAGGGTAATGCTTGGCGAAACATTGGCACAGCAGGGCTTTGGTACAGGCCTAGCAGATACTACAAAACGGTGGTACGTTAAGGCTCCGACATTCTCCTTCTCCAAAATTCATAAGATGGATGCGCGCCTATCACCGGAGATGAAATCTACAGGTGAGGCCATCGGGTATGATTATAACATTAACCGTGCACTCTACAAAGCGCTACAGGCATCTGGCACAAAGGTAGAGAACTTTGGTACCGTGTTTGTAACACTTGCAAATCGTGACAAGGAAACAGCATTACCTCTAATCAGGCGTTTTTATGCCTTGGGCTTTAATATCGAGGGTACCCGTGGCACATCGGAGTTTTTACGTGCCAACGGAATTAAAACAAGAATGCGACAAAAGTTCAGTAGCGGCTCTAACGAGATTGCCGAGATAATCTCTAAGGGTTATGTAACCTACGTTATTAACTCCTTTGATAAGGTAGATGATACTGCATCGATAAACGATGGTTACCTTATCCGTCGTGCCGCGGTAGAAAATGGTGTAAATATTTTCACATCCCTTGAGACGGTTAACGTACTGTTAAATGTACTTGAGGATATAACGATAACCGTATCGACAATAGATGACAAAAACTAAAAATCATTAAAAAATAGCAGGCACAACGCCTGCTATTTTTTTGCGACAAGATACTGTTTATGCTCCTGCCATTCTAATGCTATTGTATTTTTAGGATAAGGCTTTAAAGTGTTTGTAAGCCCCAAAATATAGTCGGTCGGTACATCGTAAAATTTAGCAAGTTTTATAACAAGCCTTGTTGGTATATCTCTTTTTCCGATTTCGTAGTTACTGTAAACACGCTGATCAATATCTAAATAAGCTGCAACCTGCTTTTGCATTAAGTCATGATCGTTTCGCAGATCCTTTAATCGTTGGTAGTACATAAATCACCTCATATAAGGCAATTATACGTACTACTATACGATGGTATTGACTTAACTATCAAATGATAGTAAAATAGTGTTATATTATTTATTAAATCAGTTTCTATATTAGTCAATCAAAGTTAAAAAGCCTTGCCGTTTCTATTTCTAATGCTTGCGATATTGTTAATAAAGCCGCTACACTCGGTGTTGCCTTTGCCGTTTCTATCTGCTGTATATGGTTTCGACTAAACGATGTAAGTTCGGCTAATTTATCCTGTGTTATTCCCTTTCTTTTTCTATAAAACATAATGTTTAATCCGATTTTAATAAATTTATCGTGCTGTAAATCCATCTGTTTACCCCCTGCTATTAATTTTATACCATAATGCACAAAAATAATACTATTTTTTATAGTTTAAATACACTTTATTAGCTTGTATTTAATTGAAGTTATTGTTTTAATCCTTAAACAAATAAGGAGAATTAAAATGAGTATGCGAAAAATTTATCGAAAGATTGCAAAAAAACATGGGGTAAGCATATCTCAAGTTCGGGATGATATGCAACATGCAATCAATACAGCGTATACAAATACACCGGATAACACTACCAAAAAAGAACAGCAAAACAAGGTAGAGTGCAGTGCAGAAATCCCTACACCGGAGGAACTAATTCTGCATCTGGCAAAGGATGTTAAGAAAACTAAAAATCACCTGTGAGTTTGAGAAAAATAGTAGGAAATTATTATGCAAGAAAAGCATAGTTACATATAAACCGTAATAATTTAAAGGCTTGGCACCTGTTAACCACAGGTGCCAAGCCTTTCTCCGGATAATTGTTTTTTAATCTCTTTCTAATATCACTACAGAGTGTTGAACGGCCGAGAAATCTGTTACGTTTGTCTGCTTTGCATTAAGTATTCTCAGTGATGGTATACTCCCAAGGGGGGTTATATCACTTATCGGGTTTCCCTCGAGGGAAAGTTCTCTAAGCATTGTCATCTGAGCCATCGGCGAAAGATCGGTAATATTGTTATAATCTAATATTACCCAATCTATTATTGCGTAGGTTACTAAAGGGGTTACATCCGTTATCTGATTATGTTTTAGCGATATAGTGTAAAGCGAATCTGATCTTGATAGGTCCGGAATGGTTGTAATATTATTATTGTCGAGGTAAACATGCTGTAGGTTGGTTAGGTTGCTAAGGGCGGAGGCATCCTGAATATTGTTATCATCTAGTTCAACATATTCTAATTTCTCGGCATCCGCCAGGGCCGATATATCCGATATGTTATTGCCGGAGAGGTATATATCCTCTAAATTTGGAAGCTGCGCCAAAACCGAGATATCGG
>CAYJKW010000056.1:0-14917 GCA_964370765.1 uncultured Oscillospiraceae bacterium | reverse complement strand
TCAATAACCGATACCGCAGTTTCGTTTAGATACGAATTGTATAGATAGTATCTACCTTGGTGCATAATCCCCGGCATATACTCCCCATCGGATAAGCTTTTTGTATAAAGGTTAGTTAGCTCACCGGTTGTAAGGTTTAGGCGGTCTATCTTAAAATCGTAGCTATCAGGTGTTAAAAAGGGGTCGTTCGGGTCTAATGTGCCCGGCTCTGCCAGATTATAGATTATATAGATAGAATCACCGTATACATGGTAGTTCGTATTAAAAGTTACATCCCTATCCTCGATATATAGCATAACCTGTTCGCCTGTTTCAATGTTTATGGCTATAATACCAAGCTCCTCATGCTGTTTTGAATAGCTATCCATATAGATATAGTTCTGCCCTACCCCAAAGATAATAGAAAAATCTATACTGTCGTTAATTACAGTTTTAGGGTTAGCACCCGAGGGTTCCGATACCGTTATCTTGAATATCGACTCCTGCCCCTCCTCCATTGCGGCAGTATGGCTGGCAGTAAATAATGCACTACCATCGTAGGAGGGAAAGACATTTGATAAGGCTTCCCCGTAGTTAGAAAAGTACGCAGGGCAGCTTTCATCACTGTGGGTGCAGTTTGGGGAGGAGCAGAGAAATACCCGTTGCTGTGTTGCTATATCGGTATAGGTAATATAACTTGCTGTACCATACGATAAACTCTCATATATGCCATGCTGGGCAAAGGAGGGGTTGTAGTATGGGAAACCTACCGGTTTTACATCGGAATCGTAAAATATACCCTGTGCCGGCCGTGAACTGCCCGACTGTGAGCTAACAGGTACTGTGGAGGTATCCTGCATATCACCGGAAGTCGCCCTCTCGGCACATCCGGTTAATAGCAATGCCAATATAATAGTGGTTATAAAAAACTTCATTTTTTCTCCTTAACTAACTGCATTAATAATTGTACTGTTATTTATTGGTTGTAGATTGAGGTTACCTGCAAAATAATCATCTTTGCAGATAATTGCCAAGCTTTTAATTGCGTTTTGTGGATACACATACTGCTGTAGCATATCATCATATACCTCGAATGCAATCAATGTTTCTCCAGTTTCGAGTAACAATGAATCGCCGAGATCATATAGTATATCCATTGTTATATCATAGCTACCACCCATCTCGTTAGAGGTATAGTGAAAGTGTGTGTCCGTCAACTTGCCGGTGTTTAGGTTCATGTGCCGGTAGTAGCTACTGCCTAACTGCTCGTCATAAACTACGATAGAGAGATAATCTTCGATATAGCTCATAGATGGGTGCGCAAGATGGGGGATATCACCAAAGTTGCCGATATCGATAAACTCACCGGTAGAATAATCAAGGCGCCTTATTGTTTTATTGCCTTCATCGGCATTAATATCAAGGAATACACCCTGGTAGAAAATCCCCTTGTGCATTGTTCCGTACATCAGGTTTTCGGCAGAGAGGATCTCGGAGTATAACCTTGTAACCTCCCCTGTAATAAGGTTAATCTTCTCTACTCTAAATTCTCGGCTGTCCGGCAATTTAAAATGATCGTCAAAATTATCTGGATCCCTTTTATCCTCTATAATAATATCATTTATAACATATATGTCACTGCCATAAGGGAAGTAGTCTACCATATATGTTTTTTCGGTATCTATTCTATATATAAGCTTAGTGTTTCCGGTGGCAATCTCTATTGCGTGTAGGCCGGTTCCATCTAAAGAGGTGTAATTCTCGATATATATATTGTTCTGCCCTACGGCTATGGGAGTAATCTCCTGTGTACTCGATGAGAATATTAAACTTGGTTGTGCGCCGGATAGCGCAGAGGTTGTAATGCTTTGATTGTAACTGCTATCGGTTGCACCGATAGCCTCTACCCTGATTAATGCAGAATTATCATAGCTCGTAAACAGCTGCTCTATCCGCCTTGTAGTGTTGCCGCCATATAGTGCGGTACAGCTATCATCGCTGTGTGTGCAGTTTGGTGCAGAGCAGAGAAAAACTGTGCGCATGTTGGCAAGGTCGGTATAGGTTAAATATACGTATTGTCCCAGATAAATTCTTTGATAAAAACCTTCATCACTAAAACTTAGAGAGTGGTTTGTTGTATCAACAGGCTTAACATTACTATCATAGACAGGGGCGGTAGCGGTGGGGGAGAGGCTAGTCAGCGAGATAGAACTAACCTGTGGGTGTTGTGGATGTACTGCGGTTTTTTCGGTACAGCCGCTTAATAGCAATGCTAATATAAAAGTGGCTATAAAAAACTTCATTTTTTCTCCGTTTATCTGTTGTGTTAACTATTAAAGATACTTAAAATGTTACTGTTATCAACCTGCGTATAGTTTGCATTTCCGGCATGGTAATCCTGCTTTGAGATTAAGGCTATGCTATCAAACATATATATAGCATGCTGTGAGTTGCCATCGGCACCGGTGATGGTTTGCGATACAGGCTGTGAGCCGTTTACCACTAAAAGGTTATCGCCAATCTCTGCAAACGGCTTTACATAAATCTCCCTTGCATTCTCTCCCGGCCTCTCGTAGCTGTAGCTTAGCTTGCTGTTGTAAAGGGTTAGGGTGCTTAGCTCCACTAAAACATCTTTATATTCCTCGCCCACCTGCTGTGATGAGTGTAGTAGCGTATCGGTTATACCCCTTGTATAGCCTAGGCTGCTCTCGGTTGTGATAGAGCCGTAATTCATTAACTCACCGCTGGTTAAGTTTAGCTGTAGCACCGTATTATCACTTAAAATTTGGTAGTAACCATCCCCGAAAAAACCGGACATGCTCATCCCGTCAGAGGTGTATGGTAGTGTTGCAACATCTGCTATCTTCCCATCTTCATCTACCCTCTTAACTAAGATCTGATTATCCATATAATCACTGATTGATGCATAGAAGATATTATTAATCGGGTAGAGCTCGTATGCATGAATATCCTGCCCGTTTAGGTATTTTGAGATATCGAGGTTTGCAAGCGGTGTAACCTCACCCTCAAAAGTTACCCTTATAAGCCCTTGTTGTTCATCGATTTCACCGGGTACGGTGGTTAGGTAGAGGGAATTATCGTCCATCGCCACCCACCAAAAGACTGAATCTTGTGTATCAAATATTACCTTGCTGGTTAAGGTTGCAACATCTACCGCCTCTATAAATCTTCTGCCGTCTGCATATCTTGCAACAAACAATAGGTTTGCATCCCTAGAGGGTATAATATCCTGTACATAGGATTCGTTATCGGAACTATCGTAGCTAAATATGCTCTGCGTAGCAGTGTTAAGGTCGGTATAGGCTATTATGTTTGCATCAGGCAGGGTATGGATACTATAAAAACCGTCCTCGTTACCCTTTAAGGTGTAGTTTGTAAGTGGGATAATTTCACCACTATCCTGCAACGAAGTTTGTTCAAGGTTGCCGTTTGATGGCAAAGGTGTTGAGCTTTGTGTGGTTTGGCGCTCGGTACAGCCGGCCAACAAGGCCGATAGAGCTAACAATAAAACAACTATATATTTCATAATATTCCCCCTGTTCTGTTTAATCTCTCGCAAGTAGCGCGGCGGTTATGGTAGAGCTATCAAACGGGCGGTAGTTTGCATTATTTGCAAAATAATCTGCCTCGTCTATCAATGCGGTATCGTTAAAGGCATGCCTTACCATAAACGGGCCGTCCGGTGCCTGCTCTTCATAGACAAAAACCTGTTCCGATACTACAACCAGTAGCTCATCCCCTAAATCTTCTAAAACCATTATCGGTGCATCTACACTAAAGTTTACATCTAACGACATCTCGTAGGAAAGTGTGGATTTTACAACCTCTTTAGTCTCTAGGTTTAGGTGGTATAAATACCCCTCGGCATTGTTAACCGCAGATGCATTAAAGGTCATATAGCCGTCTATCAAAAACATAGGTGTACTGAATAGCTGTTCACCATCATCGGCTACCGGTTGTGGGTACTGTGTTATCTCGCCGGTGGTGAGGTTAAAGGCGCTGTTACCTTCCTGTGATAAAATAAATAGCTCATCGTCTAAAAAGTAGTAGCTTGGCACCGTGGCAGTACTTACCGTCTCACTATAGATATCCTGTGGTATTCCGGTTGCAACATCAACCTTTTGTAGCCTTACCGTCACCTCCTCCGGTAGGTCGTCATAGCTTACAATCTCATTAGCGTTATCACCAAAGTCATAGGATAAAAGGTATATTCCATCGCCTACCACATAGCTGCTACCATAAAACTGAAGCGATACCGTAACGCCGGCCGCCTTTGTATTGTCGGTATATATTGTTAGCATCTGCCCTGTAGCTATATCTATAGAGATGTAGTATATTTCATTCTGTACAAGGTAAATTCTATCATCACTCAACCCAAGTAACCTTATATGCCCCTCGATGGTGGCTATATCCCTTATATGGCGGTTGGTGGCATCACTTAGGCTTATTGTAGTCGTAGTAATGCCCTCCACATCACCGGTGGAGATGGTTATTAGCTCACCGCTCTCAAGCGCCGCTACTACGTTAAAACCAAAATTACCGGTTAGATACGCCTCACAGCTCTCGTCATCATGGGTGCAGTTTATGTCGGAACACAGGATGATGTTTTGCATCGTTGCAAAGTCGTGGTAGGTTGTATTAATCGTCACACGGTGGTTTAGGGTAGAGTAGTAACCATCATCGGTTGCAACCCCATTGCTATTTCCGGCAGGGACTATATTCTGCGGTGTAAGCTGTTGTTCCTGCCCCTGTGGCTGTGAATCGGTGCCTAAAGTCTGCTCGCCGCTCGGGTTTGCCTGCTCACTGCACCCTGTAAGAAGTACAAAAATTATCAATAATACATATATCATCTCAACTCCCTCCTTGTGTGCTTAGATAGTACCACAAAAAAATGGTGACAAACTTTATGTTGTCACCAATGACAGGAAAAATGTAACGAAATACCACATTATACTGCTTTAAAATTATTATTAGTCAACCTGACTATAAAATCTAAGTTGGTTATAAAATGCACTATGCAGGCACCATTACAAACACAGAGAAAATACCTGAATCATGCTCAATATCAATAGTTCCGGTTAGGCGGTTTACTGTTTGTATAACTGATCGTAGCCCTATTCCGTGGTTGTGTTTATCAGGTTTTGTGGTATTGTAGCTGTTCCCATTCTTTACAAGTTTACCCACATAGGGGTTTTTGATCATTATAACAAGATTTCCTTTGCTATGCTTTAGCTGCAAATCAACATAGCTAAAGGGGCATGCTGTTGATGCCGTTATAGCATTGTCCAATAGATTAGATAGTATAAGCGTTATATGAGACGGTTGTAGGTTTAGTCTCCTTGGTAATACAGAGTCATTTTTAAAAAGGATGTTTTTTTCCTGCATTTCCTGTGCCTTTGTGTTTAAAATACTGTTTACGATTGAATTGCCGCAAGAAATGGCTCCACGCTTATCACTGTTCTCTTCTATTAAATTGTCTAAATACCGCTGCGCCTCATCATTTTCATCTATTGCGATTAAACCCTTCAAGGCTTTAAGGTGGTTTTTATAGTCGTGTCGTCCTGCGCGTGCCTCCTGTAGCTCGCGCTCTAAGCTGCTGTACTGCATATCACTTGTTACAAGTTGATCAAGCATCTTTTTATTTAGCTCCTTTGTCTTACTATATTTATCTATAAGTATAGCCAAAGGTAAAGCCATAGCTACAATGGTGACCACTACAGCAATAACGATTGGGTTTGTCAGTGTCATCTAAACATCTCCTTTTCGTACACGGTATAAAGACGGCGAAATTCTTCCTTGTAAGATCTTCCAAGTGTAAATTTTGTTCCATCGCTCATAGTAATTTCATCGGCCGCAATTCTCGTAATATAGTTGTAATTTACAATAAATGCCCTATGTATTCTTATAAAGCGGTGGTTTTTTACCTTCTCCCAAACTTCACCTATAGTAGAGTAAAATTTGGCACAATCATCGGTGGTGGTAAGCACCATTCGCCTACCCTCTGAGACTATGTACAATATATCATTAAACGGAACCTTAAACTGTTCCTTTGAAACGGTATACTCGAAACGTAGGTTTTGAACCCCACTTAATTTTAAAGCGAGCTTTAGATCCTTAATTATGTCCGCATCATTTATTGGTTTTAGTAAAAAATGAAGTGGTTGAATGTCAAACAGCTCCCTATAATACATCTCAGCACCGGAAACAAAAACTAACTTTGTATGATAGTCTTCCATGTAATTTCGAATATTATCACCCAGTTCGATGCCGGTCATTTCAGGCATTTCGATATCAAGAAATATTAAATCATAGCTGTTACCCTGTTTAAGATATGAAAAAAGCTGTTTTGCTGAGTAAAAAACCTCTACATCAATGGCAAGGCTATTGTCATCCGAATAGCAAAGCAGTGCGCTTTCAATAACTGCACAGATATCTTTTTGGTCATCACAAATTGCAATCCTAAACATCTAATTAATCAACCTCTGTAAAAAATACATTTCAATTATACTACATGTTGTACAATAATTGCAATTGTAAGTTTAATAAAAATAGTTAACGGATTTACAAATTTTTTTCAGTATTATAATTAAACAGGGAAGTGCTAAAACTAATTAAAATGCTAATTATGAAATAAATAATAAATTTTTGTAAATATCTTTTATTTACTTAAGTTTTCTGATATAATCATAACATCTGTAATTTAGGAGGTAAGAGTTTTGTTGCCGATAGCAATTTACACATCAAAAGAACTTATGGTTACCGGATTGGATGCAAAAACCGATGCCGAGGTAATCGAGATTCTCGCAAAAGCTGCAGTTGATGCAGGGTTTGCGGATAACACCTTTGGTCCTGCTGCTGTTGCACGGGAGAAAAGCACCCCCACCGCCCTTGACATGAGCACCCCCATTGCGGTACCACATGTTCATACCGGCTGTAAAAAGAATTTTATCGCAGTTGCAACACTAAAAAATAGTGTTCCATTTGGAAACATGGCTGATCTTAACAACAAGTTACCTGTAAGGATAGTTTTTTTAATCGGAATTGAGAGTCTCTCGGTTCAAAGTCGTGTGCTACGCCATGTATGTAACTCTTTTCAGATAAGCGCACGCTTAGTTGATTTTATTGCAGCAGATAGCAGCGATAAATTGCTTGATGAAATAAAGAGTAATCTTGACGAACATATAATAATAGAGTAGGAGCATTATGCCAAGAAAGCAGCTCTTACCCGGTGTATTCATTAACGAGATACAGGCGGGTAAGTTTAAAAAGTGTAGAATATCGCTAAATTTTATTATGCCCAACAACCGTGACACAGCAACAGCGTATGCCCTTTTACCCTATATCCTAGAAAGAGGGTATGAGGATTGCCCAGATATGACGGCACTATCCGTCAAGTTATCATCACTTTATGGTGCATCACTTTGTGCCGAAAGTACAGTGCAGGGTGCAAATAGAGTTATAACTATAGGGGTAGGCGGAATTAAGGATAGCTATGCACAGCAGGGAAGCAACCTATCGGGAGAATATACAAAGCTACTAATAGGTGTTGCATTCCGCCCCTGTCTTGAGCAGGGCTTATTTAGCGCAGATACAATTAAGATAGAGTCCGGAAAACTTATCGATCTTCTAAGTAGTGAACAGAACAACAAGCGTAGCTACTGTGTACGTCAGGCTCGTAGGCGCTTTTTTAAAGATTCGCCTAACGGAGTAGAGACAAACGGCTATCTTGAAGAGGTTAGTACGATAACCCCTCAAAAACTTACCGATGTTTATAATGAGATGGTAAGAACAGCACATATAGAGGTTGTAACTCAAGGTGCAGATACTGAGGCAGTTCAAAAGGAACTTGTTGCTTTTTTAAGTGAAAAAAGTCGTGATTATATTCCGTTTACACTTCCCTTTGCTGAGGATGTAAAACCTTTTGAGCAACATAAAGAAGTAATGCAGACAAGCCAGGGTAAAATTTGCAAAATTTATAATGTTGGTGAAGTACTTACACCGGAAGATTCGGTTAAGCTAAGACTATCGGTTGCTGTGTTTGGTTCGCTTCCAACATCAAGGCTGTTTACAAATGTACGCGAAAAACAAAGCCTTTGCTACTACTGCGTTGCAGCTTTTGGAACTATTACACACACTGTTGTTGTGGACAGTGGGGTAGAGCATGATAAGGCACAGCACACTCTGGACGCTATCGATGAGCAACTTAAGAAACTTACCGAGGAATATGTAACCGAAACCGAGCTCAACGATGCAAAACGACAGTTCACTAATCAATTAAATGTTGCACAAGATAGCCTTGCAGCAACCGAGATTATAGCATTTTCTGGTGTTATTAAGGATGACTTTACCACAATAGATCAGACAAAGCAGATAATAGCAGACACAACTGTCGAAGATGTTCGTAGGATGCTTTCTTTGCTTAAACCTGCGGTTAGCTATACATTGACCGATCAAGAATAGGAGTAGACAGTTGAATAATTTTTATAAAGATTTAGCGCAAAAGATAACTCTACCCTGTGGATTAACTATATATGTAGCACCAATGCCAAATTTCGCGGCGGTACATGCAATCTATGGTACTGACTTTGGCTCGATAGATCGTACATTTATAGATGATAAAGGCGAGGTTAGATTGCCTGCCGGTATTGCACACTTTCTTGAACACAAGATGTTCGAGAATGAGGAGGGTGATGCATTTACACTTTATGCAAAAACAGGTGCCTCGGCTAATGCTTATACAAGCTTTGATAAAACCTGCTATCTTTTTACTGCGACAGAAAATATTCAGGAATCACTTGATATACTTCTTTCCTTTGTATCACGCCCATACTTTACCGATTCCACAGTGGAGAAGGAGATGGGTATTATAGGGCAGGAGATAAGAATGTATGACGACAATCCGGACTGGAGGTTGTTGTTTGGAGTTCTATCAGCACTATATGTTAATCACGATATTCGTGAGGACATCGCCGGCACGGTAGAGAGTATAGCCGAGATAACACCGGAACTACTATATCGCTGCACCGATGCTTTTTATTCAAGCTCCAATATGGTGCTATCGGTTGCAGGAAATATAACTGTTGAACAGGTTTTAGCCGCCTGTGAAAGAGCTGGCCTAAATGATAAATCTGCACGCAAACCGGTACAGCGAATAACCGAGCAAGAGCCGATGCAGGTAGCAAAAAAGAGGAGCGAATTGCAGCTTGCCATAGGTATACCACAGATAGGGATAGGTTATAAGGAGATTCCCTTTGAACCAGATAACTCGACAAAAGGGGAACTTATCTGTTCGATAATAGGGGAACTTATCAGCGGAAGTATGACACCACTTTACCGTGAACTTTACGACGAGGGTCTTATAAGTAACGATCTTTCCTGTGAATATATTTCAGGTAGAGGATACCTTTGCTTTGTATTTACAGCCGAAACACGTTCACCTGAGGTGGTGGAGAAACGGCTTAAGGATGAGATCACCAGGCTAAAAGAGCAAGGACTTTCTCGTGACCTGTTTGAGGCAGCAAAAAAAGGACTTTATGGCGACTATGTGGGTGAGTTTGATAGCCCAGAGGATGTTGCCACCATGATGAGTAGTGCTTTCTTTAAAAAACGTGAACCTTTTGCAGAACTAAATGTTTGTAATGACATTACATTCGAAGAGGTTAGTGATGTATTTATGGGAATGTTTGAGGAGGATAGAAGTGCCACTCTGACTATAAAACCATTGGAGGATAAATAATGTACAATGTTTCCTTTCCGGCCTTAGGGTTGGATCTTACAATAAATCCGGTAGCTTTTAGTGTTGGTGGATTCGAGATTTACTGGTATGGAATCTGTATAGCACTTGGAATGAGTCTGGGACTTGTATACTTTTTCTTTGCTTCAAAAAAGGTTGGTATTGATTCAGATAGAGGCCTTGATGTTATAATAGTTTCAGGAATTGCAGCTATAATAGGTGCAAGGGTTTATTATGTAATATTCTCACCCTATCCTATGGATGGACTGTTAGATATGATAGATATTCGTGATGGCGGAGTGGCAATTTACGGCTCGATAATTGGTGCATTTTTAGTGGGTATACCGATGTGTAAATTTCGCAAGGTACCCTTGCTACCGATGTTCGACGTTGCGGCATTAGGCTTTTTGATTGGTCAAGCTGTAGGGCGCTGGGGTAACTTTTTTAATCAAGAAGCATTCGGAACAAATACCGACTCGATTTTCGGAATGTATAGCGAGGGGACAAACCGTTACCTGAACTCGATACTAAATAACGAAAATCTTGCAGCATTAGCTTCTAATATTGATCCTAATGCACCTGTTCATCCAACATTCTTATATGAATCTATATGGTGTTTATTATGCTTTATAGGGCTTGCATTTTATCTAAAACACCGTAAGTTTAACGGAGAGTTATTCCTGCTTTATATACTTCTTTACAGTGCCGAACGTGCCGTAGTTGAAGGTCTGCGTACCGATAGCCTGATGATATTTAACGCAAGGGTATCTCAGCTACTTGCTATTGCACTTTGTATTGCAGCGCTTGTGATATTGATAGTGTTCTACACATCAGAGAAACTCCGGTCTAAAAAAGCCTTTGTACTATTACCGGAATTTGTGCCCACAGCTGCCACAACCAAAGGTGAGGAGAAAGAGGAGAAGGCGACAAAAGAGGTTAATAAGCTAACCGATGAAATAGAGTCGATAGAGGATGATGTTGTCGCGGATATTACGGATGCAATAACCGGCGATGAAACAGACGACGAAAAAAAAGATGACTAAACAACTACATCTGCGCGCAAGAATGGCGGCGGTTGCGGCCGGAATATGTGGCTACTGTAAAAGCAGTACCGGTGAGGAATACCGATATAATGTTACATTGCCACAGAGTGTGTGTGACATAGGCTGTGATCATGGAAAGCTTGCTGTATGGCTTGCAGAAAACACCGAGATAAAAACAATAGTGGCAGCAGATAAAAATCATATGCCGCTACAGAAGGCTGCAACGCTTGCCCAAAAGCGATCGGCAGATATTATTACAAAAATATCAGATGGACTTTCAAACATTAATCCGAACGAGGCACAGCTTGTAACAATCTCCGGAATGAGTGGAATAACTATGGTGGAGATACTGGACAGTTGTGATTGGTTGTTAAACACAACAAGTCGGCTGGTTTTATTGCCTGCATGTAAAGATACTGCAATAGAGGCATGGCTGACTACAAACAATATAGAATACGAAAAACACCAAATATCACAGGGCAAAAAAAGTTATAGCCTACTACTTGGAACAATAACAAATGATTAAAAGCGATAAACTATTAAACCTGCTTAACGAAATAGCTCCTTTTGAGCTTAGCTGTGACTGGGATAACTGTGGCATACTTGTAGATTCCGGAAGGGATATTGAGCGAATACTGGTCTGTCTTGATGCAACGCCACAGGTTGTGTTAGAGGCGGTGCAAAGAGATGTGCAGCTTATAATATCACACCATCCGATTATATTTAAACCACTTAGCTCGCTTGATTATCGTAATCCGGTGTATCTACTTTGTAAACATGACATATCTTGTATTGCCATGCATACAAATCTGGATGCAGCAGAAGGCGGTGTAAATGATCTGTTGTGTGATATATTAGAAATGCAAGAGTGTAGCCCTTTCGAGGATATCGGTAGGATGGGGCGTGTTAGGGTTAAAAAAGGCACTGTTGATATTGTAAAAGAAATTAATAAAAAACTGAACTACAATCCGAAATATTATGATGCCGGTAGTGATATAAAAATAGTAGCTGTTGTAGGTGGTGCAGGGTCGATGGTGCAACAGGCGTATGATGCCGGGGTAGATTGCCTTGTTACAGGCGAGTTACGGCACAGCGATTGGCTGCTTGCAGATAGATTAGGGGTGTCTTTAATTGAGGCTGGACACTATGCAACAGAGCATCCAGTAATTACCGCTTTGTGTGATAGGGTTAATGCCGAGCTTAAAGGTGAGGCAGTGGCTTTTGTATCGGATGTAGAAACCGAACCGGCAATACTTTTTAGGTGATGAATTGGCTTTAGATGCAGTAACACTCTCGCTTTTGTCGTGCGAGTTAAACGAACGGCTTTTAGGAGCAAGGATAGATAAAATAACGATGCCCTCTAAAGAGGAGGTTCTGCTGTCGCTACGTACACGTAACGACAGCTTTAAGTTGTTTATCTGCCTACGTAGTGGAGGGGCAAGAATAGGAGTTTCGGAGGAGATTTACGAAAACCCTGATGTACCTCCATCTTTTTGCATGTTGCTACGAAAACATCTTTCCGGTGGTAGAATTTTATCGGTAGAAGGTGTGCATGGCGAGCGTATTGTGAATCTATCAGTAGCAGCCACAAACGAGCTTGGAGACGGTAGAACCATTATAGTTGCCGCCGAACTTATGGGACGATATGCAAACCTTGTATTATATGAGAAGGATGGCAAGGTAATCGATGCATTAAAAAGAATTGATTTTGAGGCAAGTGAACAACGCCAGCTACTGCCGGGGTTACTGTATACACTTCCGCCAAAACAAGATAGGGAGTTCTTTTTAGATATTATCCCTGATACACTTGCGGATTTGGCGTTGCAAAACGATGACCTTCAACGTGGAATAATGTCGGCTACAGGTGGTATAGGCCCAGTAGTGGCAAGAGAGATAATTTGTCGTAGCGGCGCAACCCTTATGGGCAACACTGTAGAGCATAATATATTGTCCGATTCTATAGCCTCGATTCAGCAGGAGGCTAGGGAGAATAACCCACCGGTTATGGTAAAGAATGAAAAGGGCGAACCATGCGAGTTTTGTTTTTTTGCACCGGCACAATTTCCCTCTGATTATAGCCTAACACCATATAATAGCTATAGTAAATTGTTAAGTGATTACTACAGCCGTAAGGAACAGCAGATACGCCTTACACAAAAGTCCGGTAACCTTACACGGCAGGTTAAACAACTATTAGAGCGATCGGTACGTAAGTTAGAGGCAAGGAGGGACGAGCTTGCAAAGAGTGAAAAAAGCGAACAAAGTCGCCTTTATGGTGAGTTGTTATCCGCAAATATACATCTATTTAAAAGAGGGGATAGTTCGGTAGAGTTATTAAACTATTATAGTGGCGAACAGGTTAAGATAAAGATTAATCCATTGCTCACACCGGCGGCCAACAGTCAAAAGTATTATACAGACTACAAAAAGAAACAGACAGCCGTAAGAATGTTAACCGATCTTATTAAAGAGGGTGAACTGGAGATAGAATATCTAAAAACGGTACAGTATGAAACATCGGTTGCAACTACCGAGCTGGAGCTTCTTGAGATAAGAAAAGAGCTTAAGGAAGTAGGTTATCTTAAAAACTATAAACAGCGTAACAAAAAACAAAAACCGGCAGACTTTTTGCGCTTTACATCCTGTGACGGATTTTTAATACTTGTAGGCCGCAATAACCTACAAAATGAAAAGCTATCGGTTAAAACGGCTAGGGGAAAGGATTACTGGTTCCATGTAAAAAATTCTCCAGGATCACATGTAGTTGTTATGAGCGAAGGAAAGGATATTCCAAACAGTACGTTAAATGATGCGGCAGCATTAGCTGTACATTTTTCTAGCCAGAAGGGAAGTAATAAGGTACCGGTGGATCATACTATGGTGAAAAACCTTAAAAAGACATCCGACCTACCACTTGGGATGGTTATTTATGAAATATACGAAACAGCATATGTAACCCCTACAGAAGAGCAGTTAAAAAGATTGCTTGGATAAATAGCGTTAAATAAAGCACCTCCGTATTATTGAAACGGTTAAAACATATTATGTTATAACCGGACTACTTTACGGAGGTGCTATGTTTTTTCAGCTTTTTTCGGAATGTATAAGTAACCTGCTTCATCTGTTTTTATATTTTGAGAGTAGTAGTTTTCCAAAACCACTTTCAGCAGAGGATGAAAGGCGGGCGTTAAATGCACTTGATAATGGTGACCCTGAGGCGCGTGATAAACTAATAAGTCACAACCTAAGACTTGTAGCACACATAGCTAAAAAGTATTATACAAGCTCGCAGGAGCAGGATGACTTTATCTCTATAGGAACGATAGGGCTCATAAAAGCTGTAAATACCTTTAAAACCGAAAAAGGACGTTTTTCGAGTTATGCCGCAAGGTGTATAGAAAATACAATACTAACATAACGGCTACGAAAATTGAAAAATCCGATACTTGGAAAGTATATCTTAAATACTCGGAGAATTTGTTTATAATGCGAAAAATCAAAGGCTATTTGGTGATATATGCACCTCTTGTTGTTTTAACCGTTACACCGCTCAAAAGTGATATTAAATATGACATGAACTTTTTGAGCAAAAACTATTCAAGCGAAAATCCGCCTGCCGAAACAAGGGACAAGCTGAAATTTTATAGATACAAAAAAGGTTTGACGCAAAAAGATGTTTCCGAGTTCGCCAACATAGACTACGCAACATACAGCAGTTACGAAAACGACGAAAGAGATTATTATAACCAAAAGTATATGATGCCTATTGCGGAGATTTTAGGCGTGGATATTAGTGGCTTGGTTGATGATTATAATATGTTTTTATATAACGAGCCGCATTTAGCAATAAAAAAACTGCGTTTGTCAAAAGACATGACGCAGTACAAGTTTGGGAAGTCAGTTGGGTTAAGTAAAGATGCTATAAATAAGATTGAGCGAGGTAAGCGGCGGATTTTTAAAGGAACGTGGGAGAAGATGTTTAGGTGAGTATGTAATTATATAATTTACAACTGATTTAAAACGTTGGCTAAAAGTACAGTTTGAGAAAACCCCGACCTGTATTTTTAGGGGAGTGTTTTTCCTCCTGTGTAAACGCATAATCTCTATAACAATGCTTAAACTAAAAATACTTTGCTCCCGA
>CAYJKW010000055.1:0-14971 GCA_964370765.1 uncultured Oscillospiraceae bacterium | reverse complement strand
AATTGTAAAACTGAAACACAAACCCTATGTCAAATCGTCTATATTCGGTTAATTCTTTCTCGTATATAGAACTGATTTTTTTATCATCTACAATTATATCACCCGAAGTGGCATAGTCCATTCCGCCTAAAATGTTTAGTATTGTGCTTTTTCCGGCACCGGAAGCCCCTGCAATAATAACAAGTTCTCCTTTGTTTATTTCAAAGTTCACTCCGTCAAGCGCTTTTATATCAACTTCGCCTACACGGTATGTTTTTTTGACATCTAAAAATTTAATATAACTCATCTAATTCTCCGAAAATAAATGTCTTTGAGTTTAATGTGACTAATAGCAAAGACAGATTGATTTGTTTTTTAATTCCGACTTATCTATTGCATCGACAAGAAAAAAAGCCACATCTTCTCTGCTGATATTCTTGCCGCCATTTGGAACGGAGATGTCAGCAGTTCTAAAATCCCGAGTCATCTCCCCATCAATTAAAGATAAGGGCCTTAGTATTAAGTAATCAAGCCCGCTGTTAATAATAACATTGGCGGCAATTTTATGGTCGGCAATAGCATTTTTGAAAAATAAATTTACAAATATTTTTGCAATCACACCTGGCATTTCATCGTGAATTCCGGCAGAGCTTATATGAAATATTTCTTTAACTCCTGCACTTTTTATTGCAGGAACGATTACCTTAATCATATCGGATAGGAGGGTTGATTTGTTGTTAGCATCGCCGCCAAGACACGATATTGCAAGCTGTGCCCCCTTTGATACCTCGACAACTGAATTTTCATCAAATAAGTTGGCTGTTTTTACCGTAAGGTTATCATGCGAAACTATTATTTTACTCACATCTCTTACAACAGCAATAACTTCATGCCCTGCAGTTAAAGCTAAATCTAAAACTATGCGACCTGTTTTGCCACTTGCTCCAAATAATACTATTTTCATAATTAAAATTGCCTCCTAATCAATATTTTCTAACATGTAAAATGTATTTCGCATGTATGTATAAATAATTTTCCTAAACTCTTCTTTATCTATATTGCTGTTACACTTCAAGGTCACAGCTTCTCTAACACCGGCAAAAATTGATTTAGCTATCACTCGAGAGACAATTCGAACTTTTTCAGTTTCGCAACCCATGTCTTGCTTTGTTTGAGATACAATTGAAGTAACTAAAGATATCAATCCATCTTGGTAATCATGATTAATCTGTTTATCGTTGACAATAATATTCATTTCGATGGGATAATCATTTTGTAGCTCAACCAAATTATCAACCCAGCCAACTAAAAACTCACTAATCGCCTCTCTGTTTAACAAAACTTTATCGCTTAGTAATCTAAAACTATAGTTGTCTAAATTTGTTAGCAAAGGGGACAGGACTGTAGTTACTAAATCTTGCTTGTTTTTAAAGTATTTATAAATATTTCCGACCGGCGTTTCGGCTTTTTTGGCAATCTCTCTCATAGACGAGCCTGCAATACCATTTTTTAAAAATTCATCTTTGGCAGAAACTAATATCTTTATTCTTAATTCATCCTTTAAAACTTGAGCCATATTACCACCTACTAAACCACTTAATAAAGAACGCTTGTTCTCTATTAAGAGTACACTATCAATAAACATCTGTCAAGTCATATTTATATACATAACAAATAAAATGTGCCATCTATTAATTAGCGTCACAAGATAATTTTTTTGATACTTTGGATTTTCTATTTGTGTGTTCATTTTAATTAATATTCATCAATGTTACACATAAAAAAACGCGATAGCAGTCTGCTATCGCGAAATACTTGTATGTTATATGAATTTGCTACAATCAACAGCCCAAATTACATTGAAAAAATTTGCAAAAGGGAGGCGGGGATATTGAAAAAGGTATTATTAAATTTGTGTTGTGTCGGTTGCACTCTAATTCTTACCAACACGACAATTATATTATCCATTATGATAGACTGTTAGGAGGTATAACAATAGTAACTTGAAAACGATATGCCTAAACACTAAGGATATAGTTTGTAATTCACTTAGTTCTCCTTTAGTTTAATTACAAACTCAGCACCAATCTCGCCATTGTTAGCGATTAATTCCCCGTTCATATGCTCTATTGCAGATTTTGCAACACAAAGTCCCAATCCGAAATTTCCATCTTTGCCTTTATAAAATCGCTCGAAAATATGCGGGAGATCACTTTCGCTTATGCCTTTTCCGTCGTCGCAAATTGAAACAATAACCTCTTTATTATCGGTTATCACAGCGATACGAATCTTGTTTTTTGCGTGCCGTACTGCGTTTGAGAGTAGATGTGTAATACTTTGCTTTAAAAGCTCATCGTTTGCATTTATATATATATCATTTTGTGGCAGGTTTAATATTATCTCCTTATTGTTTTTTGTGCATAGCCCTGTAATTGCGGTAGTGCAGTTCACAATAAAATCACACAAGTTAACTTTACTGTTAATATATTTGCCATCAAAATTTTCTATTCTTGCAAGTGATAATATGTCGTCAACAATTTTTGTGAGTCGCTTAGTTTCCTCTAAAATAATGCCTATGCATTTCTCCTTATCTTCAAAAACGCCCTCTATCATTCCTTCGGCATAACCTTGTATGCTTGTTAGCGGTGTGCGTAGCTCATGCGAAGCATTTTGCAAAAAAGCTTTTTGTTTTTTATCGTAGTTATAAATTCTTTCATTCATATCATTTATTTCAACCGCCAGTTCTTTTAGCTCGATACTTTTTTGATTTTCGTCCACATTCACAAGCTCAATATTTTTCATCTTTTTTACGGTGTTTGTAATTTTTTGAATGGGATGTGATATACCTTTTGCCAGTTTTTGCGACACAATCACAAAAACTATTACTGAAAACAACAGTATTACCACCATAAAGGTGTTTACTGCTTCAACAAATCCATCGGCAAAATAACCTGCCGAAATATATATAGCTGTCTGCCCCTCCGATAAAATGGATATGTCCATCTTCATGGCATGATAATACTCGCCGCCTTGATAAAAAGAAACGATCTCCCTATCATTCGCTTTGTTGGTCATTTCGCTTGCCTGCTGTATTACATTCTCGGGCAGTCTTGTTTCTCCCGGTCTCGGATGGTCGGTAAACTCTCCGTTTTCACTTAATATTACTCGAGTATTGTCGCCTTGCCTTAACATATTGAGTAACATAATTGGCGGAATCTCATTGTTCACATTTACATCGCCATTAGCAATTAATGCATCCTGCTCCAACCTTATTGCCGATTTACTAAGGTTTTCCTCGGCTTGGTTATACGAATACCTACTAACTAAAACATTAAACACCATGAGGACAAACAGCTGTACTGCAATTATCAATACAACATATGGGCGCGTTATTTTTTGTTTTAATGATGGCATTTTCACCTTTCAGTATCCTCTAACTTAAAACCATAGCCCCACACAGTTGAAATTTTTACATTTGTTTTTTCGATTTTTTTCCGCAATCTTTTAACCACATCGTCAACCGCCCTAGTGTCCACAGTGTCTTCAAACTTCCATACGTTTTTTAGCAGTTCTTCTCTTCTGATTGCCTTGTTACTATTATTAAACATATAAAAAAGTAATTCATATTCCATAGGGGTAAGCATGATGTTTATATCATTAAAAGTACAGCTACGCAAAGAGGCATCAAGCTTTAAGTCCTTGAAAGAAATACATTCATTATTTTGTGCTCCGCGCTCTATATCAATACGCCGAAACATGCTTTTAACCCGCAAAACAAGTTCCATAGGCGAAAATGGCTTTGTTAAATAATCATCCGACCCTATTGAAAGCCCGGTTATTTTATCAAGTTCGCTATCACGTGCCGACACCATTATTATCGGCACATTATTTTTTTGTCGCAAAGCAGTGCAAACTTCAAGGCCGCTTTTTCCAGGCATCATAATGTCTAAAACAACTAAATCGCAAGGTTTGTCATAAAATGTCGACAATAAATCATCGCCCGTTTCAAAGCAACAGGTATCAAAGCCTTCTTTAATTAAGAAACCTTCAATAATGTCACGTATATTTTTTTCGTCATCTGCAATATAGATTAACTTAGACATGTACCCACAAGTCCTTTCAAATCATTACAACAGGATATAATATATCAAAAGTATGTTAAAAAGTGATGAACATATTATTATTTATGCAATTTCCTTTTTGGTATTGTCTGTATAAACGTTTCCATCGATAATTTGTACGACCCGTCCAGCATTTTCGGCAATTTTACTGTCATGCGTAATCATAACAATTGTATGCCCCAGTTTGTGCAGATCTTTAAAAAGTTGCATAACTTCTGCACCGGTCTTACTATCAAGTGCACCTGTTGGCTCGTCCGCAAGTAGGATAGACGGCTCACCCACAAGTGCGCGTGCAATAGCTACACGCTGTTGTTGCCCGCCGCTCAGCTCAGATGGACGGTGTTTAATTCTTTTAGTAAGCCCCAACATATCTATGGTCGGCTGTGCATGCTTAAGTGCCTCGGTATAAGACATACCACGAATTAAAAGTGGCATTATAATATTTTGCAGCGCACTATAGGTTGGTATAAGCTGATAACGCTGAAAAATAAAGCCTATCTTCTCGTTGCGGATTTTTGTTAGTTTCTCACCCTTTAACTTGTGCACCGCAACGTCATCTAAATAATACTCACCACTATTACACAGGTCCATGCATCCCACTATGTTCATAAGTGTACTTTTGCCGGAGCCGGATGGCCCTAACACTGCGACGAACTCTCCACTGTTCACCTGAAAGTCTACCGATTTCAAAACTGTCAGCTCCTCACCGCCCGTATTATATTTTTTTACGATGCTATGCATTTTTATCATAATATAACCATTCCTTTCTGCGAACAGCAAACTCAAATCATCTAACCTAAAATATTGATTGATGTTACATTATCATCATCATCCATCATCACGGTGATATACATATCTTCAGTTATCTGCGAAAAGGTCATCTCGGTGCCAAATTGGACTACCGGAGTGGTTACAGGTACACTGAAGGATTTCGATTCATCGGTTAGGGTTATAATTTCGCTATAGTCCTCTCCTTCCATGGATGCCATGCCACTGCCCGACATGCCACCGCCTTCGCCTCTGCCGCCGGCATCATCAGGAAGCTCCATTCCTTCGGGTCTTTCACCCATGCCCTCCGGCATCTCACCGTCCTGCATTGCCCCTTGCATCTCTTCTCGTTGTTCCTGTGTCATTTCTCCCATTCCATCGCCGGCCTCCTCCGGCCTTTCGCCTTCTACACCCTCAGGTAGTTCCATGCCCTCCGGAATCTGGCCGCCACCCATCATTGAGCCGCCCTGCATCTCCCCGACCTGTATGGTTATCTCGTTGCCCACAACATCTGTAACAAGACCGGTTACACTGTTTCCACGCGCCTGCATTGCATCGCCGCTATTTCCTTCACCCTGTACAGTATCACCTTGTGGCACCGCTTCTTGTGTGCCGGTCTGTTGCTGCTCCTGTGTATCAGACGAACACCCCGAAAATAATGCAATTGTTAAGATAGTAGTTAAAAACAACATTGGTTTTTTCATTATAATTTTCTCCTTATTACTAGATTATTCGTTGTTAAGTGCTTCTATAGGTATCAGGTTAGAAGCCTTCCATGCCGGATAAAACCCAAAAGCAGTTCCGGTAAAAAGTGCAAATAAAAACGCGAGTAAAATCGACGAGGTGGTAATCACCACCGTCATATCGGTGTACTGCATCAGCGGCATAACCGCAAAACTTGCGCCAACGCCCAAAACACCTCCTATAAGACCTATCATGCCTGCCTCCAGCAGAAATAAAAGCAGTATGTCTTGTTTTTTTGTGCCAAGAGATTTTAGTATACCAATCTCTCTTGTGCGTTCTTTAACGCTTACAAACAAAACATTCATAATGCCGATACCACCCACGATAAAGACTATAACCGCAACTGCCAAAAGCAAAATCGAAAGGGTGTTTGCACTCTGCATTGCTGCATCCATTGTTGCACCTGCATCCTCTACGGTGTAGGTCGCATTAGGATTAGCCTGTGTAAGTACCGACTCTATGTTTTCCATCACGGTCGGTACCGCATCGACATTTGTTGCAAGCACTGATATTTGTGGCTGCGCATCACGCTCAAGCAGATATTTATCCGCTGTTGAATATGGCATAAATATAGAGTCGTCGGGATTTACTCCCGAAACTACGGTACCCATCTGTGCAAGAATACCGTTTACTACATATTCTCTGCCGTCAATTTCTATACGTGCGTCATAAGCATATTGTGGCGAGCCAAACAGTTCAAACGCAGTATTATACCCTAAAACCACGCTTCGAGTTTCGTTCTCGACCTCATCATCGGTAATAAAGCTTCCGATTAATAGCGAAAGGTTCGATATCTGTGCATAACTGCTCTGTGTCGCTATAATATCGAAGGACAAGGCCTCATCCAGATCGTCACTCAACACATCACTTTCAACGGTTGCGAATATCGCTCCCGATATTATATCGGGTACAAAATAAAGTATTTCTTCCAGATTTTCCTGCGTCAGTGTGGCACCTTCTGACATTGGTAACATCGATGCACTGCGCGAACCGCCACCCGACATTCCGCCGCCACCGCTAGACATTCCGCCGCCACCACTAGACATTCCGCCGCCACCACTGGACATGCCGCCGCCGCTTGGCATACCACCACCCATCATGCCACCCATGGCACCCATCATAGCTTCCATGTCAACACCGCCGCTGGTAACTGTCACGGTTCCTGCATTTAGGGTCTTGAATTGTTCCTCGACGTCCTGTTTACCACCCTCGCCGATTGCAATAACCATAACAATTGTTGCAGCACCTACTATAATTCCGAGTGAGGTTAAAAACACCTTAAACTTATTTTGCTTTAGGTTTATAAAAACAAGACGTAATATTTCATTAAGCCGCATTCTGGCTCACCGCACTTTCAATCAATACTATGTCACCCTCTTTTAATCCACTTGTTATTTCGACGTCGAAACCATCGGAAAAGCCTGTGGTTACCTCTACCTGTATAACCTCACCGTTTTCATCATACATCTTAACATATTGTTTGCCATCAATAACCTCTATACATTTGTTAGATACAATAAGCACATCTGTAACCTGTTTTTCAACAAAGGTTACATCCGCTGTCATTCCCTCAAAGATAACCATTCCTTCAAATGCACCGACATTTATCTCCATACCAACAGTGTAGTTTACACTACTGCTCATTCCACCCGATGGTGTTAACGAGATACTGTCCACAACCGCTGTAACAATATTGTCCTCATATGCATCAAACACTATATTAACAGCCATGTCTATCTCGATATCCGCAATATCCTCCTGTGGTATGCTTACATACACATTTGCCGTGGTGCTCTCGGCTATTGTAGCGATTGCAGCATTCGAATTAACTGTCGTACCCTCATCCTGTATGCTTAAAACATATCCGCTTGTTGTTGCTATCACTGTTCCATCTGCTGCGAGTTGAGTAAGTGCATCAACCTCGGCCTGTAGTTCCTGAACCTTTAGCTGTGCTTCGTCCAACTTATTGTTTGCGGTTTGTACCGTTACACTATACTGTGTGCCTGCAGAAGAATATGTTTGTATTGACTTTTCGTATTCTTGATAATACTCAAGCTTTTTCAATTCCATAGAGGAGGCGTAGCTGTCACGTTCTGTGTATTTTTGGCTTATACTTGCCACAATCTGTGTAAGCTGATCTTCAAGGCTTTGTCCACTTGAGCCACCGCTGCTGCTTTGTTGTGAACCCTCGGCGGTCTGGATTTCCGCCTCTTTTTTTGTTATTTCATCCTTTTTAGCTGTTTCGTTAGCTTGCAATGCTATCACGTCAGCGGTCTCAACAATTCCATTGCCGTCTACGTCTTCATAAATATGAATGGTTGGGTCGTATATTGTTGGATCTAAAACAATTGATTGTGCTGTTGCTATAAGTGTTTGAATTGCACTCAGCTCATTGTTCAATGTTACGAGCTGCGTCTTCAGCAAATTAACTGTTGATATTTGGTTTTCAAGTGCCACTTTCTGAGCCTCTAGGCTTGTGATTTCGGCTAAAATTTCGTTATACCCACTCTCCAGTTCCGCTATGTTTAGATTGTAAACGTTTTGAGCATTTTCACCATTTATAATACTATCCTCATAGGTTTGACTTGCGCTTAACGCTGTCGTCTGCAAGCTTAATTGTTCCTGTGAAAGGCTTAGCTTTGCACTTTCAAGCGAGCTCATAGCAGTATCATACTCCTCTTCAAACAGTTCGGTGTCTATAATAGCAATAGTATCGCCCTGATGGACGAACTGCCCGGGTTTTGCGACAACTTCAAGTATTGTGGTTTGAAATTCAAAGGAAATATTATTACTGATTAAGCTTGAAGAACCCATCTCAGTTACCCCGACCACAATGTTGGATAAAACGACCTCCTCCTCCATGTACATGTTGTTTTGACCTAAATTCATGTTTGACTCAGCCATTGCACCTATAGCATTGTTGTTTTGTGAACCTAGGACACTGTTAAGTAAGACAGCCGAAAGTAAGATAACCAAAATTATAACAGCTATAACAATTATCTTCTTTTTTGTTAACTTTACCTTTAGTTTTTTGGTATCTTCCTCTACAATGTTTTCTTCACAATCTTGTGGATTTTGTAACCTCTCATTCATTGGCGTAACATTCCCTCCCTGTGTTAAATTGTTGTCTGTAAAACACCATTCTTTATGTGTTTTATCACGTTCAACTTAGTATCTTGGCGTTAAAACTATACTTAATGTTATTGTTTCTTTGTGAAAAAAATCTGATTAAACTGCGGCAAAATTGCGGCAGAATTTACCACGCCGCAATAACAAATATAGTAATGTCAAGTACGGGGCGAAAGTTTTGGGCCCCAAGAAAGAACAATAGCATATTGAGTTTGTGGGATTTAAAGGATTCGTGGACGTGTTTCCTTTAATATCATAAAATAATGTGTAGTAATAGAAGATTCATACTAAATGTTACGATTATAATTTTAAAATTGATAAACGACCCCCAATAAAAATCGGGAGCCGTTAGAATATGCTTAATAATCTATTGTATTATATATAAGGTATTAGGTTGTTATCGAGAAGATACCCTCCCATGTAGGTTTGTCGGCTATGCCGGTAGGGACAAGGTTAAGATTTTTTTGAAAACTTTTTATAGCCTCCTCTGTCTCTAAATCGAAGAATCCGTTTTCCGGTACAAAGAACGGTGTGCAATACCGTGATGCTACCGTAACCATCTGCTGTTGTAACTTAAGTACAGCAGGGCCAAATGAACCTAGGTTTAGTACATAGCCGGGATAGGCGGTGGGAGCAGAAAAACGACCACTATCATATGCAGCTTTTTGATATATTGATAGCTGAGCGGAGTAGTTAAGAAGTAGGCTGTCCCATGTTGATTCATCCACCTTTCCGGTTATCGGTAGGTTTGCTATTCGCTGAAATTCCTTTACAGCCTCTATTGTAGCAATATCATATATACCACTTTGTTGTGGTGGGACAACCTCGCTTATATAGGCTGCAATATAGTTTAGTCTATATTGGATCTCTAAAACCTGATCACCGGTAGCTCCCTGTGATAGCTCATATCCCGGATATGCTGATGTGTAAAAAGCATACACCTGCCCGTCTGCAGATGTCAATACAACAAATTTTGAATACAAACTTGTCCATGTAGCGTTACCTACAACCCCATCTGCATTAAGTCCGAATAATTCTTGGAATTCTACTACAGCCTGCGTTGTAAGCGCTCCGAATAGTCCGTCATATTCTATAGGTGTTATCTGGCGGTAGTATGCAGAGAGGATGAACAGATAGAACTGCATCTCCTTTACAGAACTGCCGGTAGAACCTTGACGCAGTGCGCTTCCGGGGTATTCGCCGGGGCGTTGATTAGGCAATAGTAGTTGGTTCACTGTAAGTGCATAAACCTCGAATATCTTGTTCCAGGTAATCTTTCCCACAATGCCATCAATCTCTAAGCCGAAGTAACGCTGAAAACTTTCTACGGCCGATTCGGTAGCCGGGCCAAAATCCCCGTCTGCTGTCACTCTTGGTATATCGGTGAAATTATAGCTTATAATATTTAGCCAAAATTGTATGGTCTTTACATTATCACCCTCGTCGCCATTCGAAAGTGAGCTACCTGGATATTCCCAGATATCACCCTGCTCTGGCGGGAGCGCATCGCTTGAGAGTGATACATATTCCTTGTAGATTGCATCCCAGGTCATCTCGCCGACTAAGCCGTCTACCTCAAGCCCATAGTAATTTTGGAATGCTCTTACGGCAGCCGATGTAGCCGGACCAAAATCCCCGTCTGTTTCGAGTGAGGGGATAGCTGAATTATATTCTGATATCTTTGTGATGTAAAACTGCATCTCGGCAACCTTGCTACCGGAACTACCTTCACGAAGCACAGTTCCACCGTATTCGCCAAGTGGCGGTAGTCCGGTAGGCTTTTCACCCTCGCTTGTAAGCTCAGCTAAATCTTTTATTGATACATATATATAGCTGATGGCATACCATGTGGATCTACCTATTATACCATCGGCCGTTAGGCTGAACTGCCTTTGAAATGCCTTCACAACCGATTCGGTACTCTCCCCAAAAACACCATCTACTGAAACACTGCCAAAGCCGGGGAAGTCTTGTGTTATTCGGCTTAGCTGGCGCTGTATGATAGTTACAGCATTACCGGTAGAGCCTACCTTAAGTGGTGTGCCGGGATAGCTTTCTGGGATGTTTTGTATCTGATTGCTTGTGTAAAGCTCAACACCGTTACCGTAATAACTACGAAGTATTGCTATGGCGCTATAACCGCGGTCGGCAAGGTCTTTGCTGCCCCACTGTGTCATACCGTCGCAACTTATTATCTTACCGTCACAGTAGGATGAAAAGTATGGCTCTACATTGCCGTTGTTGCGTATGTAGGTGTCAAAGACCTCGTCCACTATCGCTGCTACACTATCAAATATTATTCCGCTATGATTATATTTTTGATCATAACCCGGTGAGTTGGTTATCTGGAATGGGTAGCCTTTACTTATATACCATTCGGTATAAACGCGGTTAAGTGCAACCGAAATCTGTGCATATATATTTGCATAAAGGCATTCGGTAGGCCAGGTAGGGTATATCTCACTTGAGGCAACACTTTTTAGATAACTTATAAAGCTAACCGATACATTGCTTGCAGTTTGGTTAGGGCTACCGAGGTGGACGGTTATCTTGCTTGGGATTATTGGTTGTTCCAGCACCCTTGCAATGCTACATATAGACAGTGGTTCAAGTCCACTACCACCATCATCGGCAAAAAGGGCGTGTGGAGGAACAGTGATATTTGTAATCTCGTTGCTATAATCACTTGAGTCTGTTACTGCAAACATGCTTGCAGGTATCTGTGTAGTAACACCATCAAATATCTGTATATCAAAATATTTGATTGTCTGATAACCATCAGCTGTAATAACGACATCATAGCATTGATAGGGCTGAACTGCATTTTGTTGGTCAAGGGATAACGAGCGATCGGGGGCCTCTAACTCTATCGGGTCGGAATATCCATCAACATCGGTCGTGTAGCTGTAACTAAATACTTTCACTCCGGCGACTGTTCTTGATACATCAACAGAGGCAAACGAAACAGGTGTTGTATTTTTTGCAGTCAGGGTTGTTACTTTTAAATATCCTATAGGCATATCTATCTCCTTAAAAGGGTTGTTCTTAAACTATATTATGCAACAGTAGCTTAAAAGGGTATAGTTTCCACGCGGAATTTTATCTATTCAGGCGAACAAAAAACATAGTTTTTGTTCATATATTATAAAAACGCAAATTATGGCACAATATGAAAGAATAATCCTTTACATAAAGCCAAAACTTTGTTATAATAACAACAGTGGGTAGACATGTGTTCTATCCTTGCTGTCATTTTGCCTAAAAATGATGGTTAAGGATAGCTTTTGTATGCCCGATAAGATTAACTCGGAGGTAAAAATGGCAAGAGCAAAACAATCGATGGATGGTAATACCGCCGCCGCACACGTGAGCTATGCTTTCACTGATGTTGCAGGTATCTATCCGATTACCCCATCATCTGTGATGGCGGAATTGACCGACGCTTGGAGTGCGGTTAACAAAAAAAATATCTTTGGTCGTGAAGTTAGAGTAATAGAGATGCAGTCGGAGGCTGGTGCTGCAGGTACCGTTCATGGTAGCCTTGCTGCAGGAGCGCTTACTACAACCTACACTGCTTCACAAGGTCTTCTTTTAATGATACCGAATATGTATAAGATAGCCGGTGAGCTTTTACCATGTGTTATTCATGTTTCGGCACGTGCACTTGCAAGCCATGCACTTTCCATTTTTGGCGACCACAGTGACATCTATGCATGTCGTCAGACCGGTTTTGCAATGCTATGTGAGACAAATCCGCAGGAAGTTATGGATCTTGGTGCAGTAGCTCATCTAGCTACAATTCGTGGCCGCGTTCCATTTGTAAACTTCTTTGATGGATTCCGTACCAGCCATGAGATCCAAAAGATCGAGGCATGGGACTATGATGTTCTTAATAAGCTTGTTGATCATGACGCTATAAACGAGTTCCGTAAAAACTGTCTAAATCCTGAGCGTCCGATTCTTCGTGGTAGTGCTCAAAACCCTGATATCTTCTTCCAGTGGCGTGAAGCCGGTAATAAGTATTACAATGCTCTACCGGACATCGTTGAAGAGGAGATGAATAAGGTTAATGCCGAGATAGGCACCGACTATAAACTATTCAACTACTACGGCGCACCGGATGCAGAGCGTGTGATCATTGCAATGGGTAGTGTTGTGGATACAGCCGAAGAGGTTGTTGACTACCTTGTTGCTGCAGGCGAAAAAGTTGGACTTATAAAGGTTCGTCTATACCGTCCGTTCGACACAACTCGTTTCTTCGATGCTATACCGAAGACTGTTAAATCTATTGCAGTTCTTGATAGAACTAAAGAGCCGGGCGCAATCGGCGAGCCGCTATACATGGATGTTGCTACAGCTCTTTCACAGAAGGGTTACACAGGTCGTGTTATTGGTGGTCGTTATGGACTTGGTAGTAAGGATACACCTCCTGGAACAATCTTTGCTGTTTATGAGCATCTTAACGCTACAGAGCTTAAGCATAACTTCACAATCGGTATTGAGGATGATGTTACAGGCCTATCTCTACCGGTTACAAACACTGCTGATACCTCTCCGGAAGGCACAATTAACTGTAAGTTCTGGGGACTTGGTGGTGACGGTACTGTTGGTGCTAACAAGAACAGCATCAAGATTATCGGTGACCATACCGATATGTTCAACCAGGCATACTTCCAGTACGATAGTAAGAAGACCGGTGGTGTAACAATTTCTCACCTTCGTTTTGGTAACAAGCCGATTAAATCTACCTACTATGTAAACAAGGCTGATTTTGTTGCATGTCATAACCCATCATATATCGTTAAGGGCTTCCCGATCGCTCGCGATATTAAGCCTAACGGAACATTCCTTGTAAACTGCCAGTGGACAGCCGAGGAGTTTGCGGCACAGCTATCCGGAGAGGAAAAGCGCCATATCGCAAAGAACAACATCAAGGTTTACCTTGTTGATGCTATTACAAAGGCTCGTGAGATCGGTATGGGTAAACGTACCAACACCATCCTACAGTCTGCCTTCTTTGCACTTGCAAAGATAATGCCTATCGATGAGGCAGTAACCTACATGAAGGAAGCTGCTAAAAAGAGCTACGCCAAAAAGGGCGACGATATCGTTAAGATGAACTATGCCGCTATCGATGCAGGTGTTGATGCTATCGTTGAGTTTACTGTTCCTGCCGACTGGGCAAGTGCAACAGATGATAAACCAATGCCGGTTGTTACAGGCGATAACGATAAGCTAATCAACTTCATCAACGAGGTTGTTACACCTTCCAACATGATGAAGGGTGACGATATTCCGGTTTCTGTATTTGCAAAGAGCCCGGATGGTATGCTACCTCAGGGTACAACACAGTTCGAAAAACGTGGTGTTGCTGTTGATGTACCACAGTGGATACCGGAAAACTGTATCCAGTGTAACCAGTGTAGCTATGTTTGTCCTCATGCTGCTATCCGTCCGTTTGTACTGGACGATGCAGAGGTTAAGGCTGCACCAAAATCAATTTCACTTTGTGCACTAAAAGGCAAGGGCGCAGAAGGCCTATCCTTTACACAATCGGTTGATCCGCTTGACTGTATGGGTTGTGGACTTTGTGTGAATGTTTGTCCGGCAAAGACAAAGGCACTTGCTATGAAACCACTTGACAGCCAGCTAGAGCAGCAGGATGCTTTCGATTACTGTGTTAAGAGTGTAGAGCCGAAAGAGCTAACATTCGATAAATTTACAATTAAGGGTAGCCAGTTCAAGCAGCCGCTACTTGAGTTCTCCGGTGCGTGTGCAGGCTGTGTTGAGACAGCATATGCAAAACTAATCACCCAGCTATATGGTGAGAGAATGTATGTTGCAAATGCAACAGGTTGTTCCTCAATCTGGGGTGGTAGTGCTCCTGCAACTCCTTATACCAAAAACCGTAAGTCCGGTTATGGTGTAACATGGGCAAACAGCCTATTTGAGGATAATGCAGAGTATGGCTTTGGTATGCAGCTTGGCCAGAAGGCAGTTCGTGATCGTCTAATCGACATGATCGAAAAGCTTGAGTGCTGTGATGCAGAGAAGGCAGAATACCTAGCAACAAAGAACGATGGTGAGCTAAACCGTGCCGCTACAGATAAGCTAATCGCAGCACTTGAGAAATGCGATAGCGATGCTGCAAAGGCAATCCTTGCAGAGAAAGAGTACCTTGCCAAGAAATCTATATGGATATTCGGTGGCGACGGCTGGGCATATGATAT
>CAYJKW010000054.1:0-15455 GCA_964370765.1 uncultured Oscillospiraceae bacterium | reverse complement strand
TTCCTACATCCGGTGTTTCGTAGGAAGAATGGCCGGATTCATCAAAATTATATAGTGTATAGCTATCACCCGATATTTTAACGGCTAAATTGCCGCTTTTACTATCTAAACGGCCATAAGTTTTCCCGAGATTAACCCACTCGTCCCCCTGACAGCCCCACACATCATAGGAAACAGAATTAACCGTTTCATCTACCGAGTATTCAAAGTATTTTAATTCATCCTCAACTATGGAAAGTAGGTTCTCAGTATCCTGTGAAAGCTCGGTAGGTTTTAAAACCATACTATCCTCTGCCGTGCTACATCCGGATAGCGTAATTATAGCTACAATAAGTAATAACAAAATTCTTTTCATATAATCCCCTCTCCCAATAAAATCTCGGTGCTGAAGACCAGTACCGAGATTTAAATATTTAGCTAATATCTATCCTAAGCAGATACCCATTCTGCGTGCTACACTTAACATATCATCGTTTTCAGGAACAAGTTTTTTACGTCCCGCAACTGTTGTTAGCAGATTTGCCGTAACAACATTGTTTACCATAGCAACCGAGGTTCCATACTGTTCTAGCTCAACAAGTTTTGCGGCAAAGGTTCCAAACTGTGTTGCAAGAACCCTGTCGTATGCAGAGGGTGATCCGCCACGTTGTATATGACCCGGCACTGCAATACGTGTTTCAAAACCGGTTTGCCCCTGAATTTCCTCTGCTATAAGTTTTGTTGCTGTTGTTACACCTTTTTTTGCCCGTAACTGCTCTCTCTCCTTGCGTTTAAGATGAGATTCGTCCTTACTGTATACTCCTTCGGCAACCGCTATAATGGAAAAAGATTTACCCTCTTTATGTCTGCGCTCTATTGCTTTAATAATGCTATTAATGTTATAGGGCATTTCCGGTATTAAAATAATATCGGCACCACCAGCAATACCTGCATAAAGTGTTAACCATCCGGCTTTATTTCCCATAAGCTCGATAACCATAACCCTGCGGTGACTAGAAGCGGTCGTGTGGATGCGGTCGATAACATCGGTTGCAATATCTACAGCAGAATGAAACCCAAAGGTTACATCGGTACCAAAGATATCGTTATCTATCGTTTTTGGTAGTCCAATAATATTAAGGCCGTTTTCAGATAAAAGGTTGGCGGTTTTATGTGTACCGTTACCTCCTAGGCACAGTAGACAATCAAGCTTCATCTTTTTATAATTTTTTTTCATCTCGTCGACCTTGTCGAGATTATCTGATCCCTTTTCCTGCATCTCACTAAATGGGGTACGTTTAGTTCCTAAGATCGTGCCACCTCGAGTAAGAATACCCGAAAATTCAATCGAGGCCATTTCGTTGTAGTTTCCATGAATTAAACCGTAGTATCCATTTTGTATACCAATAATTTCTACATCATCCTTAAAACGATGATACAAGGCTTTAGCTGCACCTCTAATAGTAGCATTTAGCCCTGGGCAGTCACCGCCTGCTGTTAAAATTCCAACACGCTTTTTCATGGCAAACTCCTTTTATTATAATGTGAGTTGTTCCGATTGATCATTCTTTATTATCTGTCCCGGTGAAGGTAAGCTACGCACACGATAGCGGTGTGCATCCGGTATGCTCTCCTCACTTAGGATAGAAACGTCTTTAATCTGTATACCCTTTCTTAACTTTACAACCTGTACACCCTGTGTGTTTTTTGTTGTCTTTATAGTTAGCTGTGCAGTGTTTACAATTAAAAGTCTTCCTGCGGTTGTCTCTACCGAAATATCAACATCTTCTTTTAGATAGAAAAACTTAACTGTTTGTGCTTTGTTATAGAATGCATTTAAAAGTTTTTTACGATTTTGCTTTGTCTGATAAGCCGAGATATCAACTTTTGCAACCCGTCCATCATCAAAAACAAAAATCATAAAACCAACATACTGCTCCACAACTGCCATAAAAATGCAAAGCTCGCCTTCTTCAAAACCAAGTGCTGCCGGTAGATATTCGCCTATAACACTTGCCTTGGTATCGTCAAACTGGGCAGCATAGCATTTATATACCTGTGCGTTGTTTGTAAAGAACAATAGCTCGGAATTATTGCGGGTTTCCTGACTATGACGTACCGAGTCGCCCTCTTTTAATTTTTGCTCTCCGCTCATGCGTAACGATTGTGCAGTTATCTTTTTTATATAGTTTTCTTCGGTAAAGAATACGGTTACAGGGTAGTCTGGTATCTCTTGGACTTCATCCTTTATGCTTGCCGGTGTAACGGAATATAAAATTTCACTACGTCTTGGTATTGCATATTTGTCCTTAACAAACTTAAGTTCATCACATATAATTTTTAAAAGTTTCTTTTTACTGTCAAGTAGCTCCTCAAGATCATCAATTTCGTCACGAAGCTTATCAACCTCGTCGGTACGACGTAATATATAATTTCTATTTAGCTGCCGTAACCTAATTTCCGCAACATATTCAGCCTGTATTTTATCTATTCCAAAGCCTATCATAAGGTTAGGAACAACCTCATCTTCCTCTTCGGTTTCACGTACTATTTTTACGGCCTTATCAATATCAAGTAGTATAGCCTTTAATCCAAGCAGTAGATGCAATCTTTTTTTACACTCGTTTGCCTGATAGAATGTTCGCCTTTTTATCGATAACATGCGAAAAGCAACCCACTCGATAAGTATTTCCTTAACACCCATCGTACGTGGTGTACCACCAATAATAATATTGAAGTTGCAGGAAAACGAATCTTCAAGTGGTGTAAGTGCAAAAAGTCTATTCATCAACTTTTCCGGATCAGTACCACGCTTTAGATCAAGTGTTAGCATTAGTCCGTTAAGGTCGGTCTCGTCACGCATGTCTGCAATTTCTTTTATCTTACCACTTTTAACAAGTTCAGAAATCTTATCCATTATCGCTTCGATAGTGGTAGTATATGGAATTTCGGTGATCTCTATACGGTTACCGTCTTTTATATAGCTGTAGCGACTACGCACCCTAATAGAGCCACGTCCGGTTTCATATATATTGGCAAGTTCCTGTGCATTATGAAGAATCTGCCCGCCACCTACAAAATCGGCATTATGAAGCGTTGTTTCTACCGGATGGTTTTCATCCTTTATTAGTGCAATGGTCGTATCACATATCTCACCAAGATTAAAACTACATATACTACTTGCCATACTAACAGCAATACCAATAGTACAGTTTGTTAATATATTTGGATAACACACCGGAAGAAGCGTAGGCTCTGTCTTAGTGTTGTCGTAGTTTGGAATAAAATCTACAGTATCCTTATCAATATCCTTAAATAGTAGTTCTGCAACAGGTGCAAGCTTTGCCTCTGTATACCTACTTGCAGCATATGCCATGTCTCGGGAATAGAACTTACCAAAGTTACCCTTAGAGTCAACAAACGGGTTTAATAATGCCTCATTACCTGTTGAAAGTCGAACCATAGTCTCGTAGATAGGTCCGTCTCCGTGAGGGTTAAGGCGCATTGTAGTTCCTACAATGTTAGCACTTTTAGTTCGTGCACCCTTTAAAAGACCCATATCATACATGGTGTAAAGTAGCTTTCGGTGGGATGGCTTAAAACCATCAATCTCAGGAAGTGCACGGCTAATAATTACACTCATTGCATAGGGCATGTAGTTTTTTTCTAATGTTTCTGTGATACGATTTTGTAGCACAATACCGGCATCGGCTATCTCGATTTTATCATCAAGAGCCATGCTAAGCTTATTTCTTTTTTCGTTTTGGTTACTCTTCTTTGCCATTATGTCCTTACTAAGAAACGTCTAAATCTTCAAGATATTCATATCCGTGATTAGCAATAAACTCTTTACGTCCGGCAAGATTATCGCCAAGCCATAGGTCAAATACAGCTGCTGTGTGTTCTGCAGTATCTCTCTCAACCTTTATCAGGCGCCTACTCTCAGGATTCATGGTAGTCATCCACATCATGTCCGGCTCATTCTCGCCAAGGCCTTTACTGCGCTGCAGGGTATAGCTTTCCTTGCCTATTCTTTCAAGAATTGATGCCTTTTCCTGTTCGGTATATGCAAAGTAGGTCTTTTTCTTTGTATTAATTTCGTATAACGGAGATTCGGCAATATAAATATATCCCTGTTCAATTAACTCAGGCATTAATCTATAAAACATTGCAAGAATAAGTGTCCTTATCTGATAACCATCAACATCTGCATCAGTACAGATAATTATTTTATTCCACCGTAATGAATCGATATCAAATCCTGCAATTCCGGTTTTAGCCTTGCCGGGAACATCTACACCACAACCAAGCACCTTAATAATATCGGTAATGATTTCACTTTTAAATATACGTGCATAGTCTGATTTAAGGCAGTTAAGTATCTTACCCCTTACAGGAATGATTGCCTGGAACTCAGCATTACGACTTGTTTTACAGGCACCAAGTGCAGAATCACCCTCAACAATATATAACTCTCTTAGTGATAAGTCCTTCGTTCTGCAATCAACAAATTTTTGTACACGATTTGCAATATCAATATCACGGCCAATTGTTTTTTTAAGGTTTTGACGTGTTTTTTCTGCCTGTTCTCTACTCTGCTTATTAATAAGAATCTGTGCTGCAATTTTTTGTGCATCCTCCGGCTTTTCGATAAAATACACCTCAAGCTGGTGTTTTAAAAAGTCGGTCATAGCAAGTGTAATGAAGCGATTGGTTATAGCTTTTTTAGTCTGGTTTTCATATGATGTCTGGGTAGAAAAACCCGATGTAACTATACATAGGCAATCTTGTACATCGGCAAACGTTATACGGCTCTCCCCTTTTTTATATAGGTTTTTTTGTTTCAGATAGCTATCTATCTGATTAACAAATGCAGTTTTTACAGCACGCTCAGGCGATCCGCCATGCTCAAGATAGCTTGAGTTATGGTAATACTCAAGCAGGGTATGCTTATTAGAGAAGCAAAAGCTTGCATTCATCTGTACCCTGTATTCAGGTCTATCTTCACGATCTCTACCAACAGCACTGCTTTGACATGTTAAAACAGGGGTAATATATTCGTTACCCACAATCTCTGAAAGATAATCCTCTATACCGTTTTCGTAGTAGTATGTTGTTTCCTCCCTACCCTCCGCTGTCTCGATTGTAAGCTCAAAGGTAATGCCTGCATTTACTACTGCTTGACGTTTTATTGTATCATGAAGATAGTCAGAACCAATTTCAATATCGGTAAAGACTTCATCATCCGGTAAGTATCTAATGCATGTACCTGTTTTTCTACGGCGTGTATCATCCTTGATAAGGCCGCCGACATTTTCACCTCGTTCAAAATCAAGATGATAATGCATGTTATCTCGAAATACGTCGACCGTCATATATCGGGAGGCATACTGTGTTGCACAAAGGCCTAGTCCGTTAAGACCTAGTGAATAGGCATAACTCTCGTCATCCTCATTATATTTACCACCAGCATAAAGCTCACAGAATAGTAGCTCCCAGTTAAACCGTTCCTCTTTTTGGTTATAGTCAACCGGGATTCCACGGCCAAGATCTTCAATCTCTACGCTGCCATCTTTATATTTTTTTATAATAATTTTATCGCCGTGGCCACCACGTGCCTCGTCGATAGAGTTTGAAAGAATCTCAAATACGGTATGTCGGCAACCTTCAATACCATCACTGCCAAAAATTACACCGGGGCGTTTTCTAACCCTATCGGCACCTTTTAGGCTTTGAATACTTTCGTTATCATAGGTCTGTACCTTTTTTGTCATCCTCTACTTCCTGTTTCTGGTCTTGTATAGCAGTTTCAGACTGCTCAAGGTTTTCTGCCTGTTTTTCCACAAGGCTTTCATTTAGCTGACGCTGTGCCTCGTCAATCCCCTCTTTTGATATCTCTACTATCTCTTTTTCAGGTGGGGTATTTAGATTTATCGGTAGTTTACCAGCGCGTGGCTCAAACTCTGGTAGTTCCTCACCGGCCATTATCAGCTTGAATTCTTCGCCGTCAAGTTTATCGCGGATAAGCAGTTCAGATGCAACCTTGTGCATCTTATCCATGTTATCAAGTAGGATTTTTTCAGATGCTAAATATGCATTGTCTAACAGATGCCTTATTTCAGTATCAATTTCAAGTGCAACACTGTCACTATAATTTTTCTGTTGATTAAAATCACGGCCAAGGAAAGTCTCGGTGGGGTTACCACCGTATACAACAGGCCCAAGATTCTCAGAAAAGCCATATCGTGTTACCATGTTTCTTGCAATAGCGGTTGCACGCTCTAAATCGTTAGAAGCGCCTGTGGATATATCATCAAGCACTAGTTTTTCTGCAACGCGGCCGCCAAGTAGAGTTATCAGCTCGTCCAACATCTGATTTTTAGTTCTGTAGTTTGTATCCTCCTCCGGTAGGCTGAGGGTAAAACCACCTGCCATTCCACGCGGAATAATAGAAATTTGATGAACAGGATGAGTATTTTCAAGCAAGAAAGAGCTTATTGCATGACCAGCCTCGTGGTATGCAGTTAGCTTACGTTCCTTTTCGGTTATAATGCGGCTCTTCTTTTCAGGGCCGGCAACAACCTTAACTGTACTTTCTTCAATATCATACATTGTAATGGCTTTGCGACCATGCCTTGCGGCAAGCAGTGCAGCCTCGTTTACAAGGTTCTCAAGATCAGCACCTGTAAATCCGGGGGTTCCCTTAGCAATAACTGCAAGATCAACATCCGGGCCAAGTGGTTTTTTGCGTGTATGAACCTTTAATATTTCGGTACGACCTTTAATATCCGGCAATCCAACATAAACCTGACGATCAAAACGACCGGGACGCAGAAGTGCTTTGTCAAGTATATCTGCACGGTTTGTAGCCGCAATAATAATAACACCATCATTGACACCAAAACCGTCCTTCTCAACAAGTAATTGGTTTAGTGTTTGTTCTCTTTCATCATGTCCACCGCCAAGACCCGCACCACGCTGGCGACCTACGGCATCAATTTCATCTATAAACACTATAGCCGGAGAGCTTTTCTTTGCTTTATCAAATAGATCACGAACACGGGAGGCACCAACACCTACATACATCTCAACAAAGTCTGATCCGGAAATTGAGAAGAAAGGTACACCGGCTTCACCGGCACATGCTCTTGCAAGCAATGTTTTACCGGTACCGGGAGGGCCCACGAAAAGAACACCTCTTGGAATTCTTGCACCAAGTTCGTTATATTTTTTTGGATTTTTAAGGAACTCAACAATCTCGGTGAGTTCTTCTTTTTCCTCGTCTGCGCCTGCAACATCGTCAAAGGTGTTTTTACGACCTTCCTCTGCGTTGCTTTTTACCTTAGCCTTACCAACATTCATTGCACCACGTGCACCGGATTGACTGTATATCATGAAATACCAGATAGCGCCGAGACCAAGTAACATAAATAAGGTCGGTAACAGGCTAAACCACCACGGTGTTTCAGAGGCTGGAAGATAATCATAATACTCGACCGGGTCTTCACTTTCAAGTGATGCGGCGAGGTGTGGCTCAATGTTATCTACAAATAGACTAACGTTGGGCACCTTATAGGTTTCCGGCTCTTCTTGAGTTGAATCACGAAGAGTATACTCAAGCACACCGGAGCCAATATCCAGTGTCCATGATTCTACCTCATTATCGGCAAACAGCTTAATAATTTCACTGTATTTTACAGACTCGGTCTCCTCCGGAGTACGTAAAAAAACCGCTAACATTATTGCAGTAGCAATCACCAATACATAAATGATTATCGAACTGTTATTTTTATTTCGTTTTACCAAAATTAATCCTCACTTTATTCATAAACATTTGGGCTTAATACACCTATGTACGGTAGATTGCGATATCGTTCATCATAATCCAAACCGTAACCCACAACAAATTCGTCCGGAACTTCAAAGCCAATATAATCAGCCTTAATTTCGACCTTTCGACGACATGGCTTATCGAGTAGCGTACAAATTTTAATAGAGGCCGGTTTTCTTGATTCAAGCAGTGTTGTAAGATGCAACAATGTTTGCCCACTATCAAGAATGTCCTCTATTATCAGTATGTCCTTACCTTCAAGAGATATATCAATATCCTTTACAATTTTTATATTACCTGGACTTCTTGTGCCACTACCATAAGATGAAATAACCATAAAATCCATCTCGATGGGAACATCAATGTGCCGAATAATATCTGCAAGAAAAACTACAGCTCCTTTTAATACAGTAATTACAATCGGTTTTTTGCCCTCAAAGTCCTTAGATACAATAGTTCCAAGTTCTTTACACTTATCGCGTAGCTGTTCTTCGCTAATTAAAATTTCTTTAAGATCTTTATGCATAGTTAACCCCCAATAGACTTATAATGATTATAACATTATTTTAAATACAAAATAAGAGGTTTTTAAAGGTTTTGTATATATGCATAAAAAACTATGTTGTATTATCATATATAATGACAGCTTTGCCATCTTGACGTTTTAGCTGAACACCCTTTTTAAGCTCTAAACCGATTAGCCTTTTTTTAAGTACGAGTCTAGCTTTTTGAACCATATCATTTGTAGGCTCTCGATATTGGCTAATTATAATTGCACAAACCTCCAGCTGAACAGCCTTGTGTAGTTTATCATATTCTTTTAAATCAGGCGGCGTAAATCGTGATAAAAAATCCTCGGCAAGGCTACGCACTAGATTATGTGCAAGTTCGGTAGAACCGGCTGCACGTATAATTGCCCTTTCGCAAGATGGGTTTAGTTCATTAAGTATTGGCAAAACTTTATTTCTTATAACATTTCTTGAATAATCGTTTTCATCGTTTGTAATGTCGTCACAATAGTTAATGCCAGATTGTAACGCATAGTCACGTATCTCTTCACGGGAACAGTCGATAATTGGGCGAATATAATAATCATTCTTAGCTTTAATTCCGTGCATTCCTGCAGATGCTGTACCACGTATCATTCTAAGCAATACCGTTTCGGCTACATCGCCGGCATTATGGCCGGTTGCGATTAATACATTATGCTCGTTGTGAAGCTTTTCGAAAAATGACCTTCGAATATTTCTCCCCCATGCCTCAGATCCTATAGGGTTGCCGTCTGAGTCGCGCTCCTGCTTAGCTGTCTTTAAAAAAAATGGAAGATTATAACTTTCAGCAACAGATTTACAAAACTGCATATCATGTGTAGATGCATCCCCTCTTAGCCCATGATCGACGTGAGCAATGCCAATAATTTCTGCACCAAGTATTCTTTTGTTTTTATCTAACAACTGTAAAAGGACACAGCTATCCGCACCGCCGGAAAAAGCAACAATAACACGGTTGTTATTATCAAGCAGATGCCTGCGGCGCACTGTTTGTAAAAATTGTTCGTTAATATTCATCGCTATGAGAATAGTCGGGGTTTAGGTATCGTGTATGATTACCATCCCACATAAGCATTGCTGTGCCAAGTCCACCGTGCCTGTTTTTGGCAATAATACACTCTGCCTCTGATTCGTCTGCCTCGTCATTATATAGGTGCTCTCGGAAAAGGAACATAACTGAGTCAGCATCCTGCTCAATTGATCCGGAATCACGAAGATCTGCAAGTACAGGACGATGCTCCTCTTTGCTACGTTTTTCTGTTGCACGGCTTAGCTGTGAAAGTGTTATTACCGGCACCATAAGTTCCTTTGCCATTATCTTAAGGTTACGTGTAATTTCACTAACTTCGTTAACCCTGCTTTCGCTACGCTTACCACTTGTCATAAGCTGTAGATAGTCAATTACAATAAGCCCGACGTTAGGCATACGAGGATCGCTATTTATTCTACGTATCTTCGCCTTGATTTCCGGTACCGTTATGCCACTGCTGTCATCAAGATAAATCGGTAATTTTGACATCTTTGTAGATACGTCTGCAAGGTCCTTCCATAGCTCTAAATTTGTAATACCGCTTCTAAAGATTGAACTATCTAAAAGACCTTCGCTAGAAAGTATACGCGCAGTTAGCTGCTCTCTACTCATCTCAAGCGAAAAGATTGCAACAGCATCCTGTTGGCGCTTTGCAACATTTGTAGCAATGTTTAAGGCAAAACTGGTTTTACCAACGCCTGGCCTTGCTGCAAGTATAATAAGGTCTGATTTACCCATTCCACCAAGTAGGTTGTCAAGATATTCAAACCCTGTAGGGATACCAAGATAGCGCTCCCTATCCGGACCGCTAATTTTTTGTATATGTCCAAGCGTCTCGGTAATTGGAGTTTCTATATGTAGTAGGGCCGAGTTATCCCTTCCCTGTCGAAGATCATATATCTTTTGTTCAGCATACTCTAAAAGTAGATTAGGGTCAGACTCGCTTGAGGCTGCCTCCAAAATTTCGGTTGCGGCCGACATTAATTTTCGTATAGTATATTTTTGTATAATTATGGTTGCATAGGCCTTGACATTAGAGAGTGACGGAACAGTTTCTGCCAAACTTGCAAGGTAATGCTTTGCATCATTTTCGCCCGCAATAATTCCGTTTTCGACAATGTTATTAAGTAGTGTTACAATATCGATTGTCTGGCTATGGGCAAAAAGCTGTATCATCTGAGAGTAGATAAGCCCGCGTTGTTTGTTAAAAAAATGATCCGGACTAAGCATCTCTATAAGGTCAGACAATAGGTTAGAATCAATAATGATTGCACCTAAAACTGCCTGCTCGGCCTCATGACTAAACGGTTCTTCCACACCGAGGTTTTTAAGTTGTAACGATAAATCGCCTGCCATAAAACTCCTTATACTACTGTGCCACCACCGAGAGTGTGACATTACCACTTACAGCAGTATGAAGTTTTACCTCAACTTCATAGCTACCTAAATCTTTGATATCGTGTACCGTTACCTTACGTTTATCAAGAGTTATATTAAGTTCCTGGCTAACTGCCTCGACAACATCTTTAGCGGTAACTGTGCCGTATATCTTACCGTTTGGCGAAGTTTTAACCTTAACAGTTACGGTTTTTCCAAATAGCTGTTCACCTTGTTTTTTAGCAGCTGCAAGCTCTTCGTCTGCCTTGTGCTGTTTTGCAAGTTCTTTGTTTTTTACATCGTTTAAAGCTGTTGCTGAAGCCTCCACTGCAAGTTTTTTTGGAAATAAAAAGTTGCGTGCATATCCGTCCGATACAGATACAACCTCATCCTTTTTACCTGTACCCTTTATATCTTGTTTTAAAACTACCTTCATAAATTAACTTCCTCTCCTATTATATCTCCATGATAAGCGGAATGATTACCGGGCGACGCTTTAATCTTTTGTATAAAAGCCCCTGTAACTGTTCCGAAAGTTTAGCGCTAACCGATTGTATATTTGCTGAATTTGATAGCTCAAACTCATATAATATATCGGTGGCAAGGGTCTTTATCTCCTCTACAATTACGGTGGAGCCTTTGCCATATATAAAGCCTTTTGTATCAATACTTGGACCACTTAGTAGCTCCCTCGTGGTAGCATCGATAGATACTGCGACTACAACAAGTCCTTCTTCCGATAGCATCTTTCTATCCCTAAGAACGGATGTGCCTACATCGCCTACTCCAAGTCCATCTACAAGAACTTCCGATACATTTATAAACTCGCCTTTTGTAATGCCTTTACTGCTAATACATAATGTTTGCCCTACTTCAGGTATAAAGATGTTTCGCCTATCAACACCGGTGGCCTCGGCCAGTTTTGCATGTTTTATAAGCTGCCTCATCTCGCCATGAACCGGTAGGAACATTTTGGGGCGAACAAGCGTTAGTAAAAGCTTTAGCTCCTCTGCACAGGCATGGCCAGACACATGCACATCGTACATTGATTCATATATAACCTCTGCACCGAGGGTAAGTAGACCGTTAATAACCTTGCTAACGGTAACCTCGTTACCCGGAATTGGTGTTGCGGATATTATAATAAAATCGCCAGGAACAACATTTAGTGTTCGGTGGCTACCGTTTGCCATGCGTGAAAGTGCTGCAAGTGGCTCACCCTGACTACCGGTAGTTACCACAACCAGCTTATCAGGTGCAACGTTGCGCATCTCCTCCATGCTTACAATGGTTCCGGGCTTTGCGACAATATAGCCAAGTTCCAAAGCCATAGAAACATTTTTTTCCATGCTTCTACCGGAGAAAACAACCTTACGTTTATGCTGTGCTGCGAGTTCTACAATTTGCTGGATTCTGTATATGTTTGAAGAGAAACTTGCAATAAAAATTCGCCTATCCTGTGCTTGAATAAAGAAACGCTTAAAACTCTCGGCGACTTTTTGCTCTGTCTCGGTGTATCCTGCACGCTCAGCATTAGTACTGTCCGACATCATGCAAAGCACACCCTTTTTGCCATAGGTAGCAAATGTTTTAAGGTCGATGCTTTTACCGTGAATTGGTGATAAATCTACCTTAAAGTCACCGGTGTGCAGCACAATACCGGCCGGCGTATCTATTGCAAATGCAACAGCATCCGGTATAGAGTGATTAACTCTGATAGGTTCAATTGTAAAAGCCCCTAACCGTATTCTTTGATTTGGCTCGATTACATTCAGCTTTGCAACATTATTAAGCCTATGCTCCTCTAATTTGTTTTGAATAAAGCCTATAGTAAGCTTTGTACCGAAAACAGGAACCTTTATCTGTTTTAATAGATATGGTATTGCACCAATATGATCTTCATGTCCATGTGTTACAATTAATCCCCTAATTTTGGAGGCGTTCTCAATAATATACCTAAAGTCCGGTATCACAAGGTCAACACCAAACATGTGGTCATCCGGAAAGGATATTCCACAGTCCACCAATAACATATCACCATCACATTCAAACAGTGTAATATTTTTGCCAATTTCGCCAAGTCCACCAAGTGGTAATATTTTAACTGTTTTATTTGCGTTACCTGTTACTCTATTTGTTGCTGCGCTTAAACGCTCTTTCTTTGGCTTAGTTACTGACTTGATTACCCTTTTTTGTCCATCGCCGTTTGTTGATGCTAAAGCTTTAGGAGGCCTACCTGGCTTTCTACCTGAGGATTGCTTTGTTTTTGTCTCGCTAGTTTTGCTTTTTGATTCAGTTGACTTTGGCTTGCTGCCAATCTGCTGCTTGACCTCCGGGTGGGTCATAATCTTTTCGAATGAAAACATCGGTTTCGATTTTTTGTCACTTTTTTCCTTTTTAGGCCCAGTTTTGTTACTGTTTTGTGTCATAAATTACCTTCATATTAAATTTACAATTAAAACAACACAAACCCCCCTGTCGCATAATACGACAACAGGTACCTTGTTCGTTTTAATATTATTAAAAAATTGTTTACAATTTTAAACTAAATAAACGGCCAACGCCTATAACCATATATAAAACCCTGTATAGTAGTAACAGGGACATTACTCTGCATATAAGATTACTACTTTTTAGGCTTATTGTCAAGTACTTAATAAAAATGGAGGAGATTTTACAATAAATTTCGTAAAATACGCAAACATTACAATTATTGCTATTTTGCTTAAAATATTGTATAATATTTAAGATAATATTTTAAATTTTATAAAAATTGGAGGAGTTATGAACGCCGTTATAACCGTTATTGGTAAAGATAGAGTTGGTATTCTGTCTAATGTAAGTTGCTGTTGTACCGAAGTAAATGCAAATATATTGGATGTAAACCAAACCATTATGGAGGGGCTATTTGCGATGGTCATGATGGTGGAAGTATCGAATCTTAATTGCGACTTTTTAGAGTTTTCGGAAAAGCCTGAAAAACTACAGGATAAGCTAGGCATGAAGATAAATATTATGCACGAAGATATTTTTAACTCGATGCACAGGATATAAAGATTATGAATATTAATGAAATACTAGAAACAATAGAGATGATCGAGGAGCAACACCTCGATATTCGTACCGTTACAATGGGTATATCACTACTTGATTGTGCCGATAGCGATATTAAAAAAAGTTGCGAAAAGGTATATGATAAAATCTGTAAGAATGCCGGCGAACTTGTAAAAAAATGCGAAGTAATTGAAAAAACCTATGGAATACCTATAATTAACAAGCGTATATCTGTTACCCCTATAGCAATATTGGCATCGGTAAGTGGTGGTGATCCGGTTGAATATGCGCTAACACTTCAAAAGGCTGCACAAACTGTAGGTGTTAACTTTATAGGTGGTTACTCTGCGCTTATACAAAAAGGTTTTTCCGGTAAGGATGTGGACTTTATAAACTCTATACCCAGGGCGCTTGCCGCCACCGAAAACGTATGCTCAAGTGTCAATATCGGGTGCACAAAAAGTGGCATAAATATGGATGCAGTCAAGATGATGGGCAGGGTGATATTGGAAAGCGCACAGCTTACTAAGGATAAAAACTGTATAGGTCCTGCTAAACTCGTGGTGTTTTGTAATGCACCGGAGGACAATCCGTTTATGGCTGGGGCATTCCATGGTGTAGGTGAACCTGACTGTGTAATAAATGTAGGTGTATCCGGTCCCGGAGTTGTAAGGGCGGCACTTGCACGTCTTGATAAAGAGGCAGATTTAACAGAGGTTGCAGAGCTTGTAAAGCGAACTGCCTTTAAGGTAACACGCATGGGACAGCTTGTCGGTATAGAGGCAGGGAAAGCCCTTGGTGTACCATTTGGAATAGTTGATCTATCACTTGCACCTACACCGGCTGTGGGTGACTCTGTCGCCTATATTTTAGAGGAGATGGGTCTTGAGATGTGCGGTTGCCACGGAACTACAGCTGCACTTGCACTTTTAAACGATGCAGTAAAAAAAGGTGGTGTAATGGCATCATCTCATGTTGGTGGGTTGTCCGGTGCATTTATTCCGGTGTCGGAGGATGCAGGGATGATTGCGGCTGCACAGTGTGGTAATTTAACATTATCAAAACTAGAGGCAATGACAGCCGTTTGTTCGGTAGGTCTTGATATGGTAGTTGTTCCGGGTGACATTACTCCGGAGGTAATCAGTGCCATTATAGCAGATGAGGCTGCTATTGGAATGGTAAACCAAAAAACAACAGCCGTTAGACTTATACCAGCCATAGGTAAAACTGTGGGTGAAGAACTTACCTTTGGTGGACTTTTAGGAAAAGGGCCGGTGATGGATATTAATCGAAAAAGTCCTGGTGTATTTATTAATCGTGGTGGAAGAATTCCGGCACCGCTTCAAAGTCTAAAAAATTAATAAGATTAAACTCTTGATGTAGCATCGTTTATTTGTAAGGGGTGTGGGCTTGAAGAATAAGAAATATAAAAAACTGCTTAATGAAGTCTTTAGCCGTTCTGTTATTACTGCATTTATTATCTTGTTTCAACTATTATGGATATTTGTATTAGTTTCTCAAATTTCGCTTGCATCAAGGTATATTGAATGGGTTTTTAGATTTCTTGGGTTGTTTTTATCAATATATATTATCGGAACAAACTCCAATGCATCGGCAAAGCTTGCTTGGGTAA
>CAYJKW010000053.1:0-15571 GCA_964370765.1 uncultured Oscillospiraceae bacterium | reverse complement strand
CTTGGTGGCGACCAGCAGATAGGCGCTAAGATTGTAGAGGGCAATATTAATTTTGTGATCTTCTTTTCCGACCCACTAACTGCCCAACCACACGACCCCGATGTTAAGGCACTGCTTCGTATAGCACAGGTGTATGATATACCGATAGCAAACAACCGCTCCACCGCAGATTTTTTAATTACCTCTACCCTAATGGACGAGGAGTATGTGCATCATATAGAAAACTTTACACAGCAGACGATAAACAGGGTTAACGAGTTTTAAAATAATTCTATGCTTTTCGTTACATATTAACGGTAGTTGGTGACGACATAACTGTTCGTCACCTTTTCTGCGTTATAATCGTACTAATAAATAAAGACCTAACATAAGGAGGGCGCATGAAGATACTATCTATACTAGTTGCAATATTAATGTTGGCGGGCTGTACGGCGCAGCCATCATCATCCGGCGTTGCCGATATATCGGCGGTAGAAACCGAACAGCCTGCCGGGCAGGAGGAGGCGATGCCGGTAGATCTAAGCGATGCTGAGCTTGAGATGCTATGGAACGAGAGGATATATCACCTCTATTGGTCGGCGCTTAACGGCTATACCCCTTCCGGAGAGATTACGCCGGATAATATTCTACCGCAAGATATTATGGATCTTGTGTTAACCGAGCTTGTACAGGGTGGCTACCCCGAGTTCGAGGATAACCTCGAGGGCTTTATGGCGGAAAAGCTTTACAAAATTCCCTTTGCACTATTAGATGAAATTGCAATAAAGCTGTTCAACCGGAGCTATGATTGGCCAACGTTAATTGAGCAAAGCTGGCTTGCCGATTCTACAAAAGAGATAGTAGAGGGGGATTATTGGACGGTAGAGCTATACTACGACCAATATACAAGGCGGTGCGAGATACCGATTAACTCCACCGTGGCCGAATACCCATACGAGCACCCAAAAGCGAGGATACAAACCGCCGAGGCGTTTGACGATGGAACGCTGATAATGCATCTTTCCGAAGAGCTGTACGAAAACTACGGGGAGGGTGACTTTTTAACCACCAAGCGTGATGTTTTTACCTTTAATAAGGAGGGTGATAACTACTATCTCGCATCTATTAATGTAAGCTATGACGAGACCGACCTACTTAGCGTGCCGCAGGGTGCGGATGCAATAGAGGAGTTTGAACCGTACCCATCGGAATATTTTTTAACCACGGTGGGCGATGATATTCTAAGCTATGATTACTATGATAATACCCTTTTCTATTATCTAAACGATGCCGCAACCGGAGAGACACAGGCGCAGCTACAGATAGACGACCTGCCGGAAATTCCCTACAACCTATACCACTACGATATAGTACATGATTTTGATGTTGGGGGGGATAAGTTTTTGGTAAACTTTGCCGGCCATTACTACGAGCTGGACGAGGGGTTGCAGGCCGAGCCGAGGAAGATATTCACCGATGATGACTACGATTTTGAGACAAGAAAAAGGCTCTACTTCTCCCCCGATAGGACGATGTATGCGCAGTATATGGGGGATGGCGTAACCACAATAACCAATATAAACACCGGCGATATCACCACCATAGATAGTGCAAGCTATAACCTAACCACCGATGATATAGCACCGCAGGCAGAAAACCTCGGCTTAGCAACGGGGGCTAGCTTTACCGAGATGGCGGTTGATTTTGATTATAGATATGTACCCTATAAATTTTTAGATAACGAGACGGTTGTTTTTGCTGTTGCCGGATACGAGCATATTAAAGATCTAACGCTTTATGATATGGGTAGCGGGAGTATGACCCCCTATATAACCGAGAGTTTCGGTGCCGGAAACATCTTAGGTTTTACCGACTATGCACATGTGGTATCCGGGGCAGATCTACATATCTATGTATTTGAGGAGGAAAGGCTTGTTAGCGAGTATTCATATTCGCAGGATGGTGAATATTTCTTTCCACCAAACGATTATATAAACCGCTCAAGATACTGTGTTATGTTAAAATCAAACTACGAGCCGGATCAACCAACCGAGCTGTATCTTGTAGATAGCATGAACGGCGAGCTGATACACAAGGGCGAGGCACCGAGCCACCCCGACCGCACAAAGGTTAGCTACTACCCGCTAGACGATGGAAGCATTGTGGTGGATGTGACACTGTTTAACGAACATATACGATATATAATCTAACGACTAACAATCCCGTGCAAGGCTATAAAGCCAGCGCACTATCCTTTTTCCGTCATCGGGGCGCAATGTATGCACAATTTCAAACATATTATCCTGTGTAAGTGGGGCGCCGGTTTTATCTTGCATTTCCACAATAACCCTAACGGCTTTAATCCTCCCCTTAGCGCCGTTAATACAGCAAAGATATAGCGCCTGTGCATAAAGGTGATCATCTGCAAAACTAACACCCTTTAGCATCTTAACTGTATCGCCGATATATGCTTCACTATTATCGGCCGAAATCGATCCTATTATATTATCTTTGTCGATACCAAGCCGCTGATACTGCTCTATCGGGGCATCATTCAGCTCCATCTGTGTAACAAGGTGATTTAGCATCTTTTTTTCTATCTCTTGATCCTGAACAGGCTTTTGTTGTTCAGGATCATTTTTTAGGTCATAAAGCTTTGTCCCCTGCATATAACGATTTAACACAGGATTATCCACCGAGATTTTAAGCGTTTGTATGTTTTTTGTAAATGCAAAGGGTTGTGATAGTTCTGCCCCAACTAACTCTTTAGGGGAAAAAAGCGTTGTCATATGTGCCGGCATAAGAGTATATTCATAAAGCGGTGTGTTTTGTGGGTTCGATGGCCCTCTCATATAGACATATCGACCATCGGTCACATTAACCTGACATCCAAAATAACCAAACAATATACTATCGTGTAGTATCTCGCCATCTGTCAACGCAGCCTGTAACGCAGCACCCTGCATATCCTTAGTCGGCGCAACACCAAAATGGTGTAGTAGCGTAACCGGTATATCTATAGTCTGCGCAAGACTATCACACCTATCATTCTTTCTTCCCGACACCGGATCCCAGATAAAGAACGGCGTATTTGCAACCTCGTTATAGGTGGGCGCATTGCTTTTACTCCACCAACCCTTATCGCCAAGCAAAAATCCGTGATCGGTATTTACAATTAGCATTGTATCCTGCCAAAGGTTTTGGCGATCAAACTCGTCCAGTATATCACCCACAAGCTCGTCACACATTGTTAACAGCGCAAGATACTGTACCATTGAATCGCTGTATCCGTCATCGCTGTAATACCCCTCACCGATCGAGTGGTAAGGAAGCCATGCCATACGCTCCTCTACCGCTTTTTTGCTATACATATCTATATATTTTTGCGGCACATCAAACGGCTCGTGTGGGTCAAAACATTCTATCTGTAAAAACCAGTTGTCCTCCTTAGCATTTTTAGATAGAAAGTCAACGCCGGCTTTAAATGTTTTTACGCCCGGAAAATCCCCCTGATCGCTAAACTGTGATCGGTTGGCCTCGCATTGTTTATAGGCCTGTTTCCATCCTGTATCGGCATGGGTATGTGGGCATTGTGCACCTCTTAGCGCCGCTATGTCACAGCACCACAGGTCATCCTGCTGCCCACGCACAAAATCGTACGTGTTATATCTGTTATGGTAGGTCGCACCGCCGTCCTCCCAATAGTGTAGGTGGTCGGTTATTAGGTGGGTATGCACACCCGCCTTTTTAAGCATCTCCGGCATCGAATCATCAAACGGCTCTATCGGCCCCCAGCTACGGTGCAGAAAGTTGTATCGAGCGGTATGTAGCTCACGGCGGGCGGGTATACAAGGCATACTGCCTATATAAAAGTTATCAAATGTAACACTGTGACCTGCAAGCCTTTCAAAGTTCGGCATTATTGCCTCGCCACCATAGCAGGGCAGATATTTACGGCACAGTGTATCAAACATTATCATTACAGCTTTCATTGTTAACCCCTTTTAACTATACCCTTACTCTAACCCCAATCGCTCCAGCTGTTCGGCCGGTGCACCATAACTTTTCATCTGTATCGCAAGTTTTTCCTTATATTCTTCAATCAGCTTTTCATCTTTCAGCTGATTGTTCTGCTCATAGTCGGTTACGATATTAAACAACCTATCCACACCGGTGTATCGCAGGCTTTTTTCGTTTTGCCAAACATTATCAATCGGCACCTTAAATACAGGCATATCTGTATAACAAAGAAACCTACCACAATCTATACGTTTAAAATAAGCCTCGTCGTTAAACCTTGCTTTAAAGGTGGACGGGGTTGCTGTATATGCATACAACGGTTTATTATCGGGGTTTACATGTGCTTTCATAAACACATGTGTTTTATCCACCATATTTACGTTAAGACCAAATACACCGAACAATAAACTATCACGCTCGTTTGCGGGTTTCCCTTTTAACACGCCTGCAATCGACCTACCATGTAGGCTACCACTTGGCGTGAAGCCATACAGCTCGGCAAGTGTAGGGTATAGGTCAATAAGCTGAACCATGGCATCACTTCTTGCCGTCGTGCATTGTTCGGGAATGTGTATTAAAAGAGGTATATGGGCTATATCTTGATACATAGGCATTACGTTTTTACCGGTATAGCCATGGTCGCCAAGTAGGTGTCCGTGGTCGGTAGTCAAAATTATGCAATATTGTTCCATGCCTCCGGTATCATCTATAGCCTTTAGTAGTTCGCCTATGCACTTATCGGTGTAGGCAAGCGTTGCAAGATAGCTGTCTTGTAGCTGATCTAATGCATCTTGGGGCTCGGTAACCTCGTTATAAGATGGCCATATAAACTGCCCGTTACCACCATTAGATTTTGCAAACTCCTCCGGCACTTCAAACGGTTCGTGCGGCGAAAACCCCTCTATCATTAAAAGGAAACTTTCACAATCTGAATTGTCACGCAGCCAACCTGCACTATTATTAAAAACCGTCTTTACCGGAAACGCCCCCTCCTCGATAAAGCGCTTTCGATTTTGTTGGTACTGGCTACTATGCACACCATACATCGCTGTATCATTCTGTGCAAGCTCGTTCTCGCTGTTATAACCTGCAATACCTGGGTACTGGACACGTCGTGGTGAGGATGCCACACTTGCCCAGCAGTCGTTCTCCTGCCCCCTAATAAAATCCCAGGTATTAAAACATTGGCAGTAATGTTCGCCACTTTTTTCAAAATAATGGTAATGATCGGTAATCATGTGGGTAAACACACCTTTTTCTCGCATGTCCTGCACAAAGGTGTTGTCAAATGGTTCAAGAGCACCCCAAGGGCGCTCTAAAAACTCAAGCCTTCCGGTAAAAAGGTCTCGGCGTGCCGGCATACAAGGGGCAGAGCCGATGTAACAATTATTAAAAACCGTACTACAATCAGCAATTCTTTGCATGTTTGGTGTATCTGCATTACCACCGTACATCGGCAGATGTTTTCTTATAAGTGTGTCTAAAAGAATAACTATCGTCTTCAACTTTACAACCTCCAGCCGTTAAACTTTATGTAAATACTTTAACCTTTTATACCGCTTGTAGCGATTCCATCAACAAAGGAACGTTGTGCAAATAAAAATAATATAATAAGTGGGATCATAGTAATAAACGTTGCCGCCATAAGCAGATGCCACTGTGTTTCGGTGTCGCTTCTAAATGCAGAAAGTGCAAGCTGAACCGTCATGATATCATCACCGGCCGTTGTTATGATAAGCGGCCATGTATATTCGTTCCACGTCTGTGTTGCCTTTAGGCAGGCAAGCGTTGCAAATATCGGTTTGCTAAGCGGCATATAGATATGGAAATATGTACCTATACGGCTAAGACCATCTATCTTTGCAGCATCGTCCAGTGCAGAGGGAAAGTTAAGGTAATGTTGGCGGAACATAAACACACCAAAGGATCCTGCAATGTACGGCATTAACATACCGGCATAGGTATTTACAAAACCTGTGCCACCTGCACCAAATAAATCGTTACCACCTACAAGGGGAAAGTTTTTTAAGAAGATAAACAAGGGTAACATTGTAACCTGTTGCGGTATCATAAGTCCTATAAGCGATATAAAGAACAATATATTTGCACCGGGGAACTTAATGCGTGCAAAGGCATATCCCGCAAGCGAGTTAATAACAAGGCTAACCACTATGGTTATTACGGTTATAAGGATAGTGTTATAGAAATATAACGGCCAATCCCCTACGCCCATCGCCTCGACAAAGTTACTTAGATTAAAGGTTTCCGGCAACAACGAAAGTTCGGGGTTCATTAGCTCGGCCGGTGTTTTCATAGCAGTTATTATCATTATATAAAATGGGAAAAGCATCATAATAGATAATATTAAAAATATAACCGATAAAACAGTGTTTTGAATTCTGTTTGTTTTTGATAACATAACTATACTCCTCAAGCTTCCAGATCGGTACCGCGGCTACCATAGCGGTAGTTTACAAGCGTTATAATAACGATGATGAATAAAAGCACAATACTCATTGCGGCTGCATAGCCCATCTCAAAATCACCAAATGCACGTGTGTAAATCTGATGCACTATTGTTGTAGTTTTGTTTGACGGTCCACCGTTTGTCATTATCTGAACCTGCTCGAACACCTTGAAACAGTTGATCGTGCCGGTAACGAAAAGGAAAAATGTTACCGGTTGTAACATCGGTACGGTTATGTAGCGCAGCTGACTCCATGCACTTGCACCATCAATACGTGCCGCCTCGTATAGGTATCCCGGTATAGATTGTAGTCCCGATATATATATTACTACATAGTATCCCAGCGTTTTCCAAACACTTACGAATATGATACAAAACATTGCAAGGTTAGGGTCGTAAAGCCAGTCCTGAAAAGGTATTCCCAACATGCCGATAAATTGGTTTGCCATTCCACGGGACGGCTCGAATATCCAAAGCCATACCATAGATGCCGCCACCATCGAGATAACATGAGGAACAAAAAATGCTGTACGAAAAAAACCTACCCCTTTTAATGCCTTACGCAGTGCAAGTGCTATACCAAGGCTGAGTACCATAGTTAAAAACAAGGTAAAGAATGTGTATACCGCAGTATTCCACAGTGAGGTAATGAAATAAGAATCAGAAAATAGGCGTATATAGTTATCAAGGCCTATAAAATCGTTTTGTGATATATTGTAGTTTGTAAAACTTAGATATATATTCATGCATATGGGTACAAGTATAAACAAACCCATAAAGACATAGAACGGAAGTATAAACAGGTATCCTGTAATATAATCTTTTTTTGTTGAGCTGAGACCCGCAAACATTTTTTTCATAAGCTCCCCATCTTTAAATAATCGGTACTTTTTGCTATTTAAAAAGTGCACCGCACGCCTATAGGCGCACGGTGCACAACCTAAAGCGAAAGTTAGATATTTTTGTTTAGTTCATCTTCCTGTAGCTGTAGTGCCTCATCTGCTGGCATAACCTCGTTACAGTAATCCTGGAATGCTGTCTCAAGGAATCTATTCATTGTACCTGCCCATTCTACCGTTTCCATGCTTTGACCGGCGTTAACATATGCTATTATGCCCTCGTTAATGACCGGATTTTCTGCAATATATGCCTCGTCAAGGGATGTGCGTACGTTAGGCATATTATGCTCTACAAAGCGCTCTGTTACCTGTTCGGGTGACATTAAAAACTCTATTAGGCTCCATGCCTCTTGTGTGTTCTCGGTCTCGCTGTTTATTGTTAATAGACGTGGTCCACAGAAAGCTGCCTGATTATCCTCTGTAAGTGGTGGTGCTATTGCCAAAACATCTGCAAGGGCCGGATCTGCACTTATCATGCTTGAAATCTGTGCCGGCTGTAGCATAGACATTGCAGCGGTTCCTTTTACAAAAGGTGTTTCCTCTTTTTTGTTGTAGTCGTAGGGGATTGTTAGGTTATCATGTACAAAACCACCTACAAACTCAAACGCCTCTACTGCCTCTGGTGTGTTCATTGTCGGTACGCCTGCATCATAATCAACATAGCTACCGTTATTTTGCCAAACAAAGGGACGCATAAATACTGTTGTGTTAATTGCAGGCACATCAAAACCTGCACGTGTTACGTTGCCTGTGTCATCGGTAACGGTTAGTTTCTCGGCGGCTTCACGCAGTTCTTCCCAGTTAGTTGGGGGTGCTGCTGGGTCAAGCCCTGCCTCCTCGAAATAGTCGGTACGATAAACAAGCATCTCCGGTACAAGTTGGAACGGCATACCATACATTACACCGTCTACTACGCCCATGTTTAAAACACTTTCGTAGATATCGCCGGAATCCGACCAGCTATCTATAAGCGGTTGCATATCCATAAATTCGCCCTGTGCTGAACGGCTTGTAAGTATTGCAGCATACACCGACACAACATCGGGATAGTTGCCTGCAAGCTTTGCACTATTAAGGCTGGTATTAATATCGGCAGCGGTGCCGGGTAAAAATTCAAGTGTATAGTTTATGTTGGGATTTGCTTCGTTAAATGCTGCAACTGTATCGGTAAAGTAGCCATCCACATCCACACTGGATGATGGAACCCAGAAACTCATCTCCTTAACCTCTGCGCTGTCCTGTTCTGTTCCCTCTGCCGGCTCTGTGTCCGGTGTTGTAGTTTCCTGCGAGGCTGACGGCTGTGAGCATGCCGCGAGCATTGCAACCATAGATAAAACCAGTAAAATACTTATCAGCTTCTTCATTTGTTCCTCCTCGTATGTGTCTTATAGTGCGTTTAACACTGATATCATTATACAATCTACATAACATAATGAAAATCAAAAATATTTAGGTATAGTTATAAAATATTTAGGTTTGCAAAAAAAACAAATGATTTAATTTTAATCGTATGATATAATAATACCCGTTAAGTAATTAGGATAGAAAGGGCTGTAGATGAAGGTTTTTTTCAAAAGCAGTATGTTAAAAAAGCTACTTTTATCTTTTCTACTTGTTGCCATAGTGCCGTTTGTTCTTTTTACCTTAATTTCCATGTTGCAATACTACTCTTTTATAAGCAATCAACTATTACAGCAAAGAAACGATCTGCTTAATAATGTTGCCCATAACATCGAAACACAGCTGATAAACAACATAGTATCTATTGTAAATGCAGCCGATAACTCTGAGCGTGTTAACGACTACCTTATCTCGCCGGAGGAGGATAGCAACGACCTGCTTTTTCAAAAACACAACATCGAAACCGAGTTGCGCCAGTACTCCACACGTTATGGGGCACTTAATAGCAGTATACTTTTACTGCCAAGCAATGCGGATAATTTAACGGTTGATAGCCTAACCACCTGTAATGCTACCTATGATACATTAAGCGATTACAGCTGGTTTACCGGTGTGGTCGAAAACCCCTATGTTATACACTGGCTAAACAGCGATGACAATTTTTACGATACCGGCCGCTTTGTTAATGTTATTGCCGCAGCAAAGTTGATACAAAACCAAAGCACCGGCAAACCATTGGGATTACTGTACATACAGGTACCGGAACACACCCTACAAAACCTATACTCTACCCTACAGGGTGATGATGGCACGGTGCACCTTATAAGCGGCAGCGGGGATGTGTTAAGCACCACATCCCGTAGCGATGCAGAGTTGGCGGCTTTTACAGCATCACTTGAGGATAGCTCGCAGGAACCTATCCGCTTTTACAAGTTTGATAACACGACACAGGTTGTAATGCAAACCTCGGTGCCAAAAACCGATTGGACATTGTACTATACAATACCGGAGGGTGCGCTATATCGCCCCGTTAACGATATGCTTTCAAATAGCGTAATGTTTATCACCGCAATTGTTGTATGTGTTATTCTTGTTGCCTACCGCCTGTCGTTCACCATATCGGCACCTTTTATGGAACTAAAAAAACGAATTGATTCACGCCACCTAAGCAAGGTCGAGCCTATCGGTAACGAGGTTACTACAATATCACATGAGTATGAAAACATGTTGTCATCGCTTGAGAATACGATAGAGACGTTAGTCGAAACCCAAAAGAATATGCGCATTAGCGAGTTAAAAGCTTTACAGATGCAGATAAGACCGCACTTTATCTATAACACACTACAATCGATACAGCTACTTGCCTCTACCGGAAAACACGATAAGATAGAACCGACAATAGCGCATTTTATCGAGCTATTACGTGCCACCGTTAGTATTGATGACACCTATATAACACTGAATCAGGAAGTTAAACTTTTACAAAACTATATCTACCTTTTTGAAATCCGAAACGATAAAAGATACGAACTACAGACCATAATAAGCGAGGAGGTAAAAAACTTCCTGTTGCCAAAACTGCTACTGCAACCCATTGTAGAGAATTCATTACAGTACGCCTTTATTGGTCGTACCGATGCAGTGGTAACGCTTAATGCATACAGTTTTAAGGATACTGTTATAATCGAGATAGCGGATAACGGTGTAGGGGTAGATAAGCAGACACTTATAAATATTGCTGCACAAAGCAACATCTCCGAGCCATCCGATAAAGGGATAGGGATAGGAAATATCAGGGCAAGGTTGCTTCTTCTTTACGGTGCACAGGCATCATTAACTGTAGAAAGCACACAGGATATAGGGACAACCGTTACCGTAGTTATCCCTAAAAACAATAGTTTAAAGGATACCCATAATGTTAAAAATACTGATAGTTGATGACGAAAAGCTGGTACGTGATAATCTTCTACAGCTGATAGATTGGCAGGAGCATGGATTTAAGATTGTTGGCCAGGCCGATAGCTGTAAATCTGCAATAACGCTACTTAATACCCTAACGCCCGACATTGTAGTCTGCGATGTAGAGATGCCCCATGCAGATGGAATAACCCTTGTGCGACTTGCAAGGGAGTATGGGCACGACTGTAGGTTTGTAATGCTTAGTGCACATGATGATTTTGACTATGTGCGTGACTCGCTTACAGCGGGGGCGGCAGATTATATTTTAAAGCATCAGATAACAGGTGATCGGCTACTTCAAACACTTTACAAGATTGCCTACAACAAAAACAGTGATGTTGAGCAAAAACTAAATAGTAATTCGCAACATACATTCATGCGTGATATGTTAAACGGCAATATTGATATCTGTGTCGAGACATTGCAGCTACTTCATAACAACGGTATTTTTTCCTGTGAAACAAGCGGGGTTATCGTTGTAAAATGTACTACCGCCGGTAACGCTATCCCTAAAGATATGAGTGGCGCATTAAAGGCATTTCTTCCGCAGATATCGTCACAGTGTAAAAACTCGTTTTTTCTAAAACAGGGAACTCTGCTTCTTGATGTACTTCCAGAGGATATTAGCGAAATTATATCTACGCTTACCACCCTTGCACACCAATCTCAAAATCTGCTTTTTGCGGTATATTCAACTACTAAAAGCGATTCTTTACGACTTGTCGAGCTTGTAAACAAGATGCATATGCGCTTAGAATGTAGCTTTTATTACGAGATAAGTAAGGCTTGGCAGATAGATGTTGATGACGAGATTTTCTTGCCTCTTAACTCCGGTGATAGCGCCGAAAGCTATATCGAGACCTTTGCGCTACAGGATGTCGAGATATTTTTAGCTAATCTACTATTTCCTAAGAACGGTTACTACGAGCCATATGCTATAAAAAAACTATCTATAGATTTCTGCAATCGGCTACTTCGTAACCTACAGCTACACAGCTATAATTCGGACGAGCTTATCAGGGAGAAATTTAGCTGGATAAAGCAGATAGACGAATCGCAATCAAACCTTTTACTTGCATATCTTTTAAGCACCCTGTTTTCTCGAATACAACATGTTATAGATCTACATTCCGAACCAGCCCTCTCCCCACTTGTATCCGAGGTAACAAAATATCTTAAGGACAACATGGGTTATGGAGTAACATTACAGAGTGTATCGGAAAAATTCTTCGTAAACAAAAGCTACCTTAGCACTATATTCCGTACACAGACTGGGAAAACATTTACACGGTATCTTATGGATTTAAGAATGGACCAAGCAAAGAAACTTTTGCTTGACCCTGATCGCAGTGTTAGTGATGTTGCAAATGCAACAGGTTTTATCGAAACATCCTATTTTAGTACAACCTTTAAAAAGGAGGTTGGCTTAACACCACTACTTTATAAACAGCGCATGGGAAAATAGTTAATATTAAAGCAACCGCCACACATCGGTATATACCCTGTGTGGCGGTTGTTATTTAACATTATATCAATATTTTTGTGCTATTATCTTTAAACCTGTATAGTCGGCCTTTATCTCGTGCTCGGGGGGACAGGTTAAAAATCTTTCGTCCCAGTCACCGCTAAGCAATGCGGCAATAAAGCTATCATCACCCTCTACCTCGCCATACTCCCAACCAAGATAGGCGGCACTTTTTTTAACCTGCGCACGCTCACCCTCATCGTTATGATTATTGTTTTTTATAAAATAGGCTATATCATAATCCTTGGTATAGCCGGTCTCCATCTCGATAAGATAGTCGGCGTTATCCTCGCCGAATTCGTTTATATATCTTTCTCGCAGCATCTCATAGCTTTCTTTAGATGGTACAAAGCTGTTCTCACACCAACTTTTATTGTACCAATAGATACCTTTTCCACCGTTAAAGTAATCAAGGTAGCGTTTTTGAGAGCCTAAAAAAAGTGCAATACAGTCATCGCAACGTGGCGCTACAATCGGAATAGTCCTGCTTTTAAGGCCTACAACAGCGTTGGAGCAAAGACCATACGCAAGTATAACGGCATCAAACCTAAGCTGCTTTTTGCCACTGCCCTGCATATCCTCTATTATATCTATCTGCTGTTGCAACCGCCTACGCAGTATATCAGGTGTATCGTGTAAGCCCTGTTCCAGCCAAAAGGGATGTATAAGATGCCGACCCGCAAAGGACAACCGACTAACATCCCGATTAAGAACCATACACCCTATTAATGCTATATTCATATACCTACCTTATATTTTAACCGCCTTAAGGCTCCGTTGTTCATATTAACCTACCGCTATGATAGATTTTTATTTATCTATACAATAACACCTATGCATAGTTTTTTCAATGATTTTTATATATTCTTGCGTTTTTTATAGATATGTAAATATATTTGTAATTATTATTGCATTATCTATTGACAAATCGCGTAAAATGTATTAGAATATTTAGGCAACCTAAATGCGCCTTTAGCTCAGCTGGATAGAGTGTGTGGCTACGAACCGTACACTCCCGCCGAACGGGGGTAACCAAAAATTAAATACGCGCCTTTAGCTCAGCTGGATAGAGTGTGTGGCTACGAACCACAAGGTCGGGAGTTCGAATCTCTCAAGGCGCGCCAGAAAGTGAGTAATCATGCGGTTCTATGGACTGCATGATTTCTCTTTTGCTAACATTTTTGCTAACATCCTGCTAACATGGTTTTTTTTGCAGTAAATTTTTGTCCCGAAAAGCGGAAGCAAATTTTGCTTCTTTTTTGCTCTGCTAACATTTTTGCTAACATACCTTTTTAATGTCATTACAATTACGCCAGTGCATTTAGTAACATTTGACGCATTTGAGGGTCTTTTTTTGCAACCTCTAATAACAACATTACATCGATCTCACTCTTGGTTTGCTCCTCTCCGGTTTCACCGTTTCCGTAAAATTCTCGCTCAAGTGTGGAAATTAATTTTGCACGTGACTGATCTATTATATGTGCATAGGTGTTTACCACCATATCAGCTGTCGAATGTCCGGTATCACCCTGAACGGATTTTATGTCACCTCCGCTAATCTGCAACTTATACGTCGTACTTGAATGCCGAATTTCATGAAAAATTATCTCCGGCAGGTCAAGCGAGGTTCGCAGTTGCCACTTTTTAAACCATTTTTCGCAGAGTTTAGGTTCGATAGGACTTCCGTCCTCAAGTGCAAAAACAAGGTTGTAATCGGTATAATTCTCTCGATTAAAGATTCTTTCGCGTTTCATCTGTTCTTTGCGCTTGATAAGCTCCTCTTTTAGCTGTCCGGTAATATAGCACTTTCTAACGCTTGAAGATGTTTTTGGGGTTTTGAGTATTAACACCGACTTTTTATGCGGGTTTACAGAAGGAAAAGTGAAAACAAGGTTGTCGGAAGGCAGTTTTTTCAATGCGTCCTTATTCGTTCTTTGTAGGGTTTTATTAACCTGGATGGTGTTTTCCTCAAAGTCCACCATATCCCAAGTCAATCCCATAGCCTCACCTATTCGTAGTGAGCACACAAAAGCCAGATGAACCGCCAAATGCAAAAGTTCGTGTTCAATGTTGTCTAAAGCCGTCTTCACCAGCTCCGCCTCCCAAATTTTCTTTTCTACTACATTCTTTTTGGGTGGTGTGCATATTACAGGTGATTTGCTTATCAACTGCCATTCTACCGCCTTGTCAAAGGCACTTTTCATAATATTGTGCACATGACGGATGGTTGTTGATGAGAGGCAAGGCAGCTCGTCTTCAGACTTGTTATAGCTCTGTGTACCACTCACCTTTTTGCTCCTGAGCGAATCATAAAGCATCTCAACATCTTTCGGTGTAATTTTCTGAAGTTCTTTATTACCGAGAGTTGGTATAATATGATTTTTTATCATCCCCAATGCACCGGTATATGTGTTGAACTGCCAATATGCTTTTGCGTGTATCTCTATCCATTCATTAAGAAACGTTTCAAGGGTTTGTTCGGTCGGTCTGACAAATTCGTTGTTAAGTTTTTCGTGCTCGATTTTAACCTTGAATTTTTGCGCATCCGGTTTGGTTGCAAATGTTTTCCATTTTTGTCTTCGTTCGCCTTTTTCATCTATGTAGTCATAAATAACTACATGCTTGCCATTTCTCTTTCTTATAGTTGCCATAAAATCCTCCGTTTACTTGACAACCTTCTCACAATCATTAAACCATTTATCAAAAGAATTCTTGTTTACTCGTATATTGCGCCCTACTTTAAGCACTTTAAACTCAGCGTTTTTTCCACATAGATTGTACGCACTGCGAACGCTGATATTGAGTATTTTAGCAATCTCCGCTATAGTATAGGTCAGATTGTTATCCGGTTGTGTTATGATATTTTCTATCATACGGTACGTCCTTTCCGGCAACCCACGTTATTTTGTAAAATACACCTCCTGATTCTCTAAGTTAGACACCTATATTGTATCACAAAACAACATGGGTCGCCATATGTTTTTTTATTTTCATATTATTTTTTAGCACACACCACCTCGCCATTTCCTTCGGAATTCTTTCAGCCGAGTATAAGCCCGTTTAAAGGCTATGCAGGCTCTGCTGGGCAGATTTAAGCAAGGGGTGCGCTCGCTCGCTTGTATCCGCAAGGTCATTGCACACTATCCCTTATACCTGTATAACTCAAGGTGATATGCTATTAACTTTTCAAGGTACCGGTCGAGGTTTTACCCTCTACTTAATAAAGAGCAAATAATTTTAAAAAAGTAAACAAATCTGAAAAAATAATTTTAAATTTCTATTTTTTCTATGCATTTCAAGAGAATATGTACGAGTTCCTGG